>JAESRW010000201.1 GCA_016764395.1 Flavobacteriales bacterium | reverse complement strand
TCTAAACAGACTCAAGCAGCGCGGCGATGAGATAACGTGCATTTCAACGGCCTCCTATGGTGGCAGGGATATTTTCCAGGACTCTGATCTCATTGAAGAGGTTATTGACTTGGGTGGCGAAGCTTCAGAATGGGTGAAATTCAATCTTAAATATAAAGGCATTTTCGACGAAGCCTATCTGGACAATTTTGCTTCTACCAGAAAGATCATTCTATCAGCGCAAATAATCGCCGGTAAGGTTATCTTGCAAAAGATCCCAAAAAATCTACCTGGGCTACTTGCCCAAAAATGCCGGGTGGTTAAACCTGAAAGCAGCCTACACGCAGCGGTGCAAAACCTTAGACTCCTAGACGAAAATGCAAGCAACACAACGCTGAATTATCAGTCAATATCACTCACATATAAAGGGCCGGCCAGTAAGCACCTGGATGGGGTAAGTTCATACATTGCCATACAGTTGGGAAGCGCCAATGACATTAAGTCATTTAAGAATTGGCGCATCGATTATTGGATTGAGTTCATTTCTAATATTTCCATTCACTTCCCGGATTTCCAGATAATCCTGTTAGGTGAAGCATCAGAACAACCGTTGGCAGATCAGGTCCGAAGCGATTTGGGAGATGCGGTAATCTCATTGATTGGCAAAACCACCATAGAAGATTTGAAGTCAATCATCTCTAATTGTGAACTCTTTATTGGGGTAGACAGTGGACTGATGCATGTGGCGGCTGCGTATAACAGGCCAACCTTCACTTTGTGGGGCCCTTCTGATCCTGGGTTATATGGATACGAAATTATGGATTCCCAAAAACACCGGGCCGTGAGTTTACATTTAGCCTGCAGCCCCTGTAACTCCTGGCTTTCACCCAATACTTCAAGAGTTAAAAATCCAGAAGAGTGTCCTGATTTCAGATGTATGTTGGAAATGACACCTGAAATTGTATACAACGAGTTTGAACGCTTTGCTCAAAATCTGAACGCCAATTTTAGCTAAATGCTCAAGAAGATTCTTTCCACCTTCTCTGCACAGTTCCTTTCGGGAATCCTGACGTTGGTCATAGTGGTTCTAACGGCCCGTGAACTGGGAACAGACGGCCGCGGAGTAATCAGCCTTCTCATTCTGAATATTAGCCTGGTATTGATGTTTAGTGGTTTTGTAGGGGGTGGTGCGCTGGTGTATCTAACGCCTCGAGAAAATTTTGGCCGCTTACTGGTCGCTGCATATTTCTGGGCAATCATTGCAGCCATTTCGGTGAGTGCTACGCTCACAATAACAGGGCTCTCACCGGAGAAATTCACCTTGCACCTCTTTTGCCTATCCCTCATCAATGCATTTAACGGCGTGAACACGAACCTCCTGATCGGACAGGAGCGACTGCATCAACGCAATTTTTCGATATTTTTTCAGGTATTGGTACAACTAATCGTATTCTATGGTATCCTACAGCAGAGCGGAGAAAGATCCGTTTACTCCTATATCCAAGCGTTGTATGTCGCTTATCTGACCAGCTTCGTACTTTCCTCTTTTTTCCTCCTCAAAAAGAAAAAACGTATCGTGAGTCAAAGTTTTGGCACAGTGCTAAAAAGCCTTTTCTCCTATGGACTCTACACACAAATTGGAGGCTTTGTACAGTTACTCAATTTCAGGTTTAGCTACTACATGTTAGAGAAATATCATGGGGTTTCCGTATTGGGCGTTTATTCAACCGGCGTTTCCCTAATTGAGGCACTTTGGATCATCAGCAGAAGCATTTCTCTGGTATTGTATTCTCGCATCTCCAACGCGCAGGATGATGATTACTCCAGGGTGCTGACAATAAAACTGATCAAATTTGCCATTGTTTTGACGGCATTTTGTCTGGTGCCATTGCTCCTAATTCCCACAGATATCTATATAATGATCTTTGACGGTGAGTCATTTGCAGAGATAAAGCTGGTGTTCCTTTATCTGGGCATCGGAACAGTTATGTTCTCAGCCTCGGCGATGCTAAGCGCCTATTTGTCGGGAACCGGACAATTTAAAGTGAACACCAAGGCTTCTCTAATTGGGTTAACAGCCACCATTGCCTTGGGCTTTTGGTTAATCCCTGACTATGAAATGTTGGGTGCGGGGCTCACTGCGTCAGTTTCCTATTTTATTACGGTCTCCTACCAGATACATCAGTTCTGTAAAATTACCAAAACCCGGCTGGCCGAGTTCTTCCCAAAGAAAGGTGATTTACAATTGGTTCAACAAGAAATCCGAAGCTACATTTCCATTTAAATAAACAAGGATATTACACGCTCCTATATATAGATAGGTTTCTCAGAAACCCTTAATTGTGTAATAAAACAAATTATACTAACTTTGCTCCCCTTAACAAGGAACCAGTAAAAAAAGCACTTAAGAGAAACCTATAATTAATCCTAGAAAAAACCCGCCTTTCATCTGGCGGAAATAACACACCGAAAATGAAAAAACTAGTACTCCTATCCTTTTGTATACTCTTGTCATACACATTTACCAATGCACAAGTTTCCGTTTACGTGGTAGAGCCACAATCACTATCAGGCAGCCTGGACTTTACTTGGGCTGATCCAGGTGGAGGCTGGGGTACCTCTGATTTAAATGATCCGTTAAACTCTGTTGAAGACACGATCGTGTTGGTTGATGACGGAACTACAGCCGATTCACTTGGATGTAATCCTTTGGTAAATGACCTTACCGGAAAAATCGCGGTAGTATACCGTGGGGCTTGTCAGTTTGGAACAAAGGCATTCAACGCTCAAAACGCAGGTGCGGTTGGGGTGATCATTATTAACAACGTTGCGGGAGGCCCAGTTGGAATGGCTCCAGGTAGCGATGGTGCCAATGTTGTGATTCCACTTGTAATGATAAGTAAAGATGACGGAGCAATTTTGCGTGATGGAATGGACGCTGGAACTGACATCGTTGTATTTATAGGAAACAAGGCTGGATTTTTCAACCATGACCTTGGAATGGCACCGAAAGATATACTTATGCCAAGAGCGACAGCCAATCCTATCTTCACATCATTAGATGCAACAGAATGGGATGTACCTATGGGTGCCTGGATTTTCAATTTTGGAATTGATGCCCAAACCAACGTAGTATTGACAGCTGATATTTCAGGTGCAGATAACCTTTCGGTTTCTTCAGCGCCAATTGCATCAATTGCTTCTGGCGACAGTGCCTGGGCAGCATTGCCAACCTATACTGCCGCTTTTTACAATGGTTTGTATAATATTGATTTCACCATTACTGCTGATAGTGCAGATGGCTTCCTTGGTGATAACACATTCAATGCGAGTGTATTTATCGATTCTTTGATTTCTTATGCTAGAATTGATACATCTACTCTGTTGCCTGTGAGCTCGGCCCACTTTAGCCTAAGCACACCTCCTGCAGTATATGAAAACTGTATTCATTATATGGATTCAAATGCAAGTCGTCTTAATGTATTGGGACTTTATGCCTCAGCGTCGGGCGGTGCCGGCGGATCTATGGTTGGTGAGCTTCTTGAAACTAGAATATATGAATGGAACGATGTATTTACGGGGATGACTGATCCTAACTTTCCCGCGTCGCCATGGACATTAAATACATTAACCTCTGCGTTTTTCACCTATACGGCTGACTTACAAAGAGAAATGGTATTTATTCCATTCACTGATACCATTCAGTTAGTAGACAATCAGCGATACCTTTTCTGTGCTATTACATTCAATGCAGCTGAGGTATTCATGGGCTTTGACTCTTATTACGATTATGACGAGGTGATCATCAACAATGACCAACCTGTTTCTATCGTTATAACTGACGCTGACCAGGCTGCTCTTGGATTCGGGACTGACGTTACATCGTCTGTTAGTGTGAGAGTTGAATTGTCTCCTACTGTAGGATCACTATTCAATACAGTTATCTCAGCTACCAGTGATGAATTCTGTAGCCCTGCTTGTATTGGCTTCGCAACTGCAACGCCATTATTAGGACAACCCCCTTATTCTTATGTATGGGACGATCCAGGAAATCAGACTACAGCAACAGCTACTGGATTATGTAATGGTACGTTCACAGTAATTGTAACTGACAATTCAGGTGCAACTGACACTGCAACGGTAACCCTGTCTCAACCATCTACAGCTCCTGCATTTACAGTATCGGCAACGAGCACTGTAATATGTAATGGCGATTCTAGCTGGATCACAGCAACTGCTGTTCCTCAAGCTACTTATGTATGGTCAACAGGTGATACTACAGCAACAATTGCTGTTGACAGTGTAGGAGTATATACTGTAACGGTAACAAATTGTGGTGGTACAACCAGTAACTCAATCACACTTAGTGCTCCTACGACTCCTCCAGTATTTACTGTGAGTGCTTCTCAGGCCAGCATGTGTGTTGGAGACCCTGTTACACTAACAGTTTCTAGTGTATCTCAAGGTGTTTACATCTGGTCAACTGGTGACACAGCACTAACTACAATCGTAACTGACACGGGAACCTATTGGGTTGTTGTTTCAAATTGTGGAGGCGTAGATTCTTCTTCAATTACCTTGGGCTTACCCAGTCCTCCAACGGCCACAATTACCGGTAACGATCCATTCTGCTCTGGTACTTCTCTAACCCTAACTGCGGGTACTGAGCCAAGTGCTACATATGTATGGTCAACTGGCGATTCTACTCAGTCACTTGTGGTAACTACAGAAGGTACCTTTACGGTAACTGTTGCAAACTGTGGAGGATCTGATGTTGCTTCTGTAACAACTGCCTTCTTGGCTGCACCGTCACTTTCAGTGACGCTTAGTGGACCTACACAGTTCTGTGAAGCACCTGGCGTAGACTTGCTACTATCGGCATTTGCCTTTGGAGCGGATCCATTCACCTATGTATGGTCGAATGGTGATAACACTCAGTTCTTGACCTTGTCTACACCTGCTCAATCAGGTTTTTACACGGTCACTGCAACTGACGCTTGTGGTATTGCTGTGACGGACACAGGTTCTACCGTTGTGATCAGTGAGTCACCAACACTTGTAGCTACGGTAACCGATGCTTCAGACTTTGGAGCAAGCGATGGTGCAATTACTACAGTTACTACTGGAGGAACGGCTCCATATGCCTACATCTGGAATGATCTAGCTAATTCAACGACAGCAGATCTTAGTAATTTAACTGCAGGAAACTACAACGTTACTGTTACTGACGCCAACGGGTGTACTTCGATTGTAGCTAATGTTGTTAGCTCGCTTGTAGGCATTGATGAGGTGAACATCGGAACGTTCAATGTTCAGCCTAATCCTAGTAACGGTAAATTTTCCGTAACCATGAGTGGCTTGTATGATGATGAGTATGCTTTCGAGATCAGAAACGTCTTGGGACAGATTGTATATTCTGAGTCGTTCAACGGATTAACAGTGAACACTGTGAATCTTAACCTTTCTGAGAACGGCAAAGGGATTTACTTCTTGACTTTCAGAAATTCTGAAGGTGAGAGAACTGAAAAACTAATCGTCCAGTAAGCGAACATTCAGTTTTAAAAAAAGCCACTCCGTTTTCGGAGTGGCTTTTTTTGTGCCTAAGAATTTGATATTAAATTTAGCAACAGGCAACCCTACCATGCTGAGTCACTTTTCATTTGTCATTTGGCCATGGTACAGTAAGCACTAGAAATGTATCTATCCTCTGATCCATGCTGCGTCTCCAAGGCCATTGGAAAACCTATGAAAAGTGAATTCATTTGAGCAGTCCGAATAATGATCTCAGCTATTAGCGAAACGCCATTCCATCTAGCTGCTCTTCCTAACCATCCAGCCTGCCCATTCTATTGGCAAGTAAGTTCTACCCACTCTGTGCCCGACGCAAGAGGCGGATTACTTCATTAAGGCATGGATTTAATCTTTCCACTCCCCTATTCCGATCTCCCGTTAGAACAATATTTACTGTAGAAGGAAAGGAAAGGAACGGAAACGCTAGATCAGATTTAACAAATCTGTGGTACCTAAATTTCGTGCGGCTGTAAAGCCCTCCCCGTAGCGCACGTGTATTTGCATACCGGCTTCAATGGAACGCGCCTTTATCGCTTCGATAAACCATGGGTTGGAAATAACCGTTGCCGGTTCTGTAGACTCTGGATCGTAAAACTGGGATTCATGCGCAAGCGCCGATGCCATTTTTTGCTCAAAAAAATCGGTAATATCAACCGTTATATCCGGGTGAATCTCATGATATTGAATGTAGTGGTACAACTGTGGCGGCCGATAGGCTTCCTGCTTCACACCATCAATCTCCGTTTCAATCTTGTGTAAACCAGAAAGAAACACAGCATCGTTGACCAAAGCTGCTGCTCGTCCATGATCAGGATGCCGATCGGAAATAGCGTTGGCCAGCACCACCTTTGGCCTGTACTTTCTCAGCATGCTGATTACTGCAAGTTGATGCTCCTTGTCATTGCGAAAAAAGCCATCTTTGAATCCCAGGTTTTCCCTGGCGGATACGCCAAGTATTTGCGCCGCTGCATCTGCCTCAGCTATTCGAATCTCTACAGTACCCCTGGTGCCTAAATCTCCATAGGTTAAATCTATAATTCCAGCAGTCTTTCCCTGTGCAATATGTGTCAGTAGTGTCCCTCCGCAACCCAGCTCAACGTCGTCAGGATGCGCTCCAAAAGCAAGAATATCTAGTGATTTCATAATCTACCAATTGTAAATGGTTCGCTGGTTTAGCTACCGCTTGAGGCAAACTGCTCACCAACGGTGTAAACGAATTTACGAATTGCAATATCCATTGGCGTCAAGATATCAATAAATATATGTGATAAGGCCTACTTAAAAACACAACATCCACGATGCCAATGGCCTTCAAAAAAGAAGGAATCTGACTTCTCAATTTACCAATCCTGCTGAATACCGGTTCATGCTACTCCTATCCTCTTGGTTACCCGAGCGCATAAATGGGCTCAAGCAAGCGTTTGCCGATAGCGTAGGCGTGAAGTTGGAGAGGAATATAAGGCCTGAAGACTAACTTGGTCTTAGTTAGAAAGATGCCTTCCCAGTTTCGATCCAATCAATAATAGCCTGTTCGTTGGGCTTGGTAGAAGGGGAGATCATGGCCACCCATTTCCCTTCTTCATCGATTAAAAACTTTTGAAAATTCCACTTGACCGGCGCGTCATCCACCCCATTTTGGGCTTTACTGGTGAGCCATTTGTAAATCGGGTCAATATTACCGCCTTTGACCGATATCTTGTGCATCATTGGAAATGTAACCCCGTAGTTCTTGGAACAAAATTCTTTGATCTCACCGTCAGTTCCGGGTTCTTGCATGGCAAAGTTGTTAGCAGGAAACCCAATAATCACGAATTTATCACCTCCATACTTTTCGTATAACGCCTGGAGATCTTTGTATTGGGGGGTTAAACCACATTTAGAGGCCGTATTTACCACCATGACTCTCTTACCCTTGAAATCGGCCAATTTCACCTTGGTTCCCTCTATTGAAGTAGTAGAGAAATCATGCAGTGTTTGGCTCACTTGTGCGATTGCTATATTGGTTATTAGAAGCATTAGTAATAGCTTTGCAGTGCCAGATAGAGTTATGTTTTTCATTGCTTGTCTTTAGGACAAAGGTATTAATAAACATGAATTAGAGATAACTTTGCCAACCGTATCATTAACTGAAACACAGAAATTTAGCACCATTGCCAAATGCCCAGTCTAACCAGAGAAATAAGGCATTTAATCGTCAAAGAATTCCATCTTGAATGGAAGAACAAGAATACCATCATGGGCATCCTGCTCTATGTGGTTTCAACCATCTTTGTGTGTTATATCACTTTTCAACAAGTCGTAGATATCTCCACCTGGAACGCACTCTTTTGGATCATTATGCTCTTCGCCTCCATCAATGCGGTCTCGAAAGGGTTCCTCCAGGAAAGTGAAGGACGACAACTGTACTACTATTCCTTAGCAAGCGCGGAAGCAATCATTCTGTCAAAAATAATCTACAACACTTTATTGATGATTGTGTTGGCCCTRATMTCCTTTATGTTYTAYAGCTTATTCCTACGSAATATTGTRGAGGAYGTWCCCTGGTTTYTATTAGGGGTGATTGCCGGAAGCGCTGGCTTGGCTTCGGCTTTCACAATGGTCTCTGCAATTGCCTATAAAGCCAATAACAACGGTGTATTGGTTGCAATTCTGGGATTTCCCCTCATTCTTCCCTTAATGCTTGTAATTATCAAATTTTCAAATGAAGCCATGGTCGGTGTTGATCGCATGGATTCTACTGGCAATCTACTCATTATCAGCCTTTTAAATCTTATTATCATGGCATTATCGTATCTATTATTTCCGTACCTTTGGAGAGATTAAAAAACGCAAAACATTAAACTACGTAGCCATAGAATAAGCCGTACTACGGGGAGCAATAAAATACCTCCCGAACAAGTTAAACGGTTGATAATGCGGGAAGAGATTGGCAAGAAGAGAAGCAATTATTTAAAACTCAAGTTAGCAATCGGCTAACGCTCAGGAGAATTTAACAGCCTTGCAGCACGAGAAATGGCTTTAACGAATATTGGGGAATGAAAGGAATGTGGTGGAAATTGTTAGGTGTTTGCCTGGTGTGTTACGCCATCATAAGGGGCTTCACGGTGGAGGTACCTGCCCTACCCATTCTTCATGAAACCGTCAGGAATTTGTTCTATCATGTGACGATGTGGTTTGCCATGATGATCTTAATGTTGGTCTCAGTGATCAGCAGCATTAAATTTTTGGCTGCGAGTAAAGAATCCAGTGATATCCTTGCAGAACAATCTGCACATGTTGGCATGCTGTTCGGAGCGATGGGCCTTGCCACCGGCATGGTATGGGCCTATTTCACCTGGGGAGATTGGTGGGTGAATGATCCCAAATTGAATGGGGCAGCAGTAACAATGCTGGTATACCTCGCCTATTTTATCTTACGTGGCTCTATGGAAGATCCGATTAAACGGGCCAAGGTATCTGCGGTGTACAATATTTTTGCGTTCGTCTTACTGATCGTCTTCTTGAAAATTTTACCGGACATGAGCGACTCTCTTCATCCAGGAAATGGAGGTAATCCAGGCTTTAAGATATACGACACCACCGCAGCCCTTAAAACAGTCTTTTACCCGGCAATAATCGGCTGGATCCTTATTGGCGTGTGGATTGTAAATTTAAGAGTGCGGTTTAAAAAACTCTCAATTAAGAACGAGGAGAACTTATAACAAAGATGAAGATATTCAARAATTTACTGCTAACCTTCACAGCGATTTTTGTCACCGGATTGACAATGGCTCAAAATAGCCCRGRGATAGAAATGGCAGATGSYATGCGGGCATCKGGYAAAATCTATGTGGTGGTGGCSGTGCTMACAATAATTTTTTTRGGRATTGCCCTTTATTTATWTTTGCTTGAYCGTAAAATAAACAAGTTGGAACGRGAGTTAGAGAARTCGRAATGAAAAAATCACATATTATTGGMATTGTAGTCATTGCACTGGCAATTGGCGCAATTATAAGCACCATCAATGACGCAGGAACGTATGTCACGTTTGCCAAGGCCCAGAGCAACCCAAATATGGAATTTACCGTAATTGGCCAGCTTAACAAAGCAAAGGAAATTAAATATGATCCCGAGTTAGATGTCAACTTGTTCTCTTTTTATGTAGTGGATAAAGACGGAGACGAGCAAAAGATTCTCTTCCAGGGTACCAAACCACAAGACTTCGAGCGGTCTGAACAAATTACCATCCAGGGAAAAATGGTGGAAGGCGATTTTATTTGCACGAAGATCTTGATGAAGTGCCCTTCCAAGTACAATGATGGCCAGGAGGAGGTAGAAATCATAGCAGAAACTTAAGGTGCCGGTGCGTTTTATGATGCTCAATTTCCCGACATCTTACTTCTCAAAGTACGTCGATCTTACCCCACATATCTAACCTATTCTTTAATACCTTTGCGCGAATAAATTTCCCAAACAGACATGGAGTACATTGGCGAGCATTTATGGCCGGGGATTTTGGGTAATCTTTTTGTGGCACTCTCCTTCGTTGGGGCGTTGCTGGCGACCGTATCATTTTATCAGGCTTCTAAAGAGGATGCTGATCCAGGCTGGAGGCCTCTGGGGAGGCTGGCATTCAATATTCATTCCGCATCCGTCGTAGGGATCATCGCTACGATGTTTATCCTACTCGTCAACCACTATTACGAGTATAACTACGTATGGCAACATTCCAGCGATGTCATGCCCATGCGTTATATCCTCGCCTGTTTTTGGGAAGGCCAGGAGGGTAGTTTCCTTCTTTGGACCTTCTGGAACATGGTGCTGGCCCACATCTTCATGCGCGGTGCGAAGAGCTGGTTGGATGCCAATATGACGGTCATTTCATCCGTACAGGTATTTCTTGCTTCTATGTTATTGGGCGTTTATGTGCTTGAATTTAAGATTGGCAGCAACCCGTTCTTACTCCTGAGGGAGCATCCAGACCTACTTAACCTTCCCTTTACCAAGATAGCTGACTACGCCAGTAAGATTGACGGCAAGGGACTCAATCCTTTGCTTCAGAATTATTGGATGATTATCCATCCTCCTACCCTATTCCTGGGATTTTCTTCTACCCTCATGCCATTCGCTTACGCCATCAGTGGCTTTTGGAAAGGACGATTCAATGAATGGCAAAGACCCGCCTTGCCATGGGCCTTCTTTGGCGTAATGATCCTGGGAACRGGRATACTCATGGGYGGTATTTGGGCYTATGARGCCTTAAGCTTCGGAGGGTTTTGGGCWTGGGATCCGGTGGAAAACGCTTCACTGGTACCWTGGATMACCTTGGTTGGAGCWGCCCACGTGATGCTRCTCWCGAAGGTGAAAGTACCGCCCATCAAGTTGTCTTTTCTGCTCGTTACCATCACATTTATYTATGTWCTGTATTCCACCTAYTTAACGCGTTCAGGYGTAYTGGGGGATACTTCYGTTCATGCCTTCACCAGTTTGGGTATCTCTYTGCAGCTTCAGYTATTCTTGTTTTTCTTCATTTTGGTCTCTATCGKGGCTATTGCACTGAATTGGAARAAGMTTCCAAARCARGARGAAGAAGAACAACTTTCATCCAGAGAATTCTGGATGCTGATTGGTGCTTTGGTATTGTTCGTGGCGGCTTTTCAAATCATCTTTACCACCTCTATCCCGGTGATCAATTTCATTTTCGGGAGTGATCTCGCCCCACCGAATGATCCCATCGCACATTACAATTCATGGCACATTCCTTCAGCAACTATCATCTCTATACTGATTGCTGTTGGACAGTTTTTGAGCTATAAGTCAACAAAACCAAAGCGGTTCATGACCAGAATATCCGTGTCTCTTCTGATGGCGACACTCATTGGTGCAGGCATCATATGGGGTTTGGAGATGTACAATTATTTCCATTGGCTCTTACTCTTCGCTTCTTTATTCGCAATTACGGCCAATCTGGATTACTTTATTCGCATTATGAAAGGGAAGGTGTCAAAGGCCGGAGCTTCCATGGCTCATGTTGGCATAGGCCTGATCTTATTGGGTGCACTCGTGTCCACCTCTAATTCGGACGTGATCTCCCAAAACTCATCGGGTGTTGATATAGAAGCACTCGGTGCAGATTTCTCAAACAGGGAGAACATCATGTTAAAATTGGATGACACTTTGCGTATGGGTGACTATATGGTAGCCTACCGAGGAGCAGAGAAACACGGTGTCAACATTTATTTTAATGTTGATTACTACAAGCTGTCCAAAAGTGGAGAGGGTTTAGAATTTGCTTTTAGACTAAAGCCTATTGTACAGATGAACGCCACTATGGGCAACGTTGCAGAGCCAGATACCAAGCACTTCTTAACGAAAGACATCTATACACACATAACCTACGCGGATCTGGAACGGGCTGTAGGATCAAAGGTGGATGATCGCGAAATGGAAACAAGCGATCACATCTTGCAAATTGGGGATACCATTTATTCTAGCAATAGCATTATCACTTTGCAAGGACTCGACACGCAGATTGACACCTCCGACTATAGGCTGAGAGCAGGAGATCTTGCGGTAGGCGCCAAGCTCCAATCAATAAACATGAAAGGGGAAGTAACCACAGCCACGCCCATTTACATTATTAAAGGGCGCGAAGTGTACACCGTTCCTGATACTCTGAATGATGGCGACCTCGTTTTCTTCTTTGATAAAATCGATCCTACCAGTGGAGAGATCAATATTCGCATGACAGAGAAGGAACCACAAAAGAAGGAATTTGTTATTCTCAAGGCCATCGTATTCCCTTATATCAATGTGCTGTGGTCAGGCATTGTAATCATGTTCCTGGGAACTGCCATAGCAGTACGACACCGTATTCGGGTGTATCGCCGTAGTAAAGTGTAGTTCATGTCCACGGGACCATTCAACTTATTCGCCCGGCTCCGGAGTTTCACACATGCTATCAGGGGAATTGGGGTCATGTTCAGTACCCAACACAATGCCTGGATTCATCTCCTGGCAATCGTCCTTGTGGTGCTCCTGGGTTTCTACACCAAGCTGAATCTTCATGAATGGATATTCATTGCTTTAGCCGTGGGCCTTGTACTTGTCGCGGAACTGGCCAATACCGCAATTGAATTTCTCGGTGATGCGGTTTCTAGAGAACAAAATGAGCATATTAAAAATGCAAAGGATATCGCCGCGGGTGCAGTCCTTGTGGCTGCGATCGTTGCAGTAATTATTGCTTGCCTCATTTTCATTCCGAAGATTACCACCACGCTGGGCTTTTGCACTGCTTGAAATACATCTTGAGCAATGTTGCCATTCCAACAGTGAACTAACCGGATAAGTTGATTGGGACAATTGTCATTTCGACCGTAGGGAGAAATCTCCTTGAACAAACGGAAGTGTTCGCTTGCAGAGACTTCCAGTCCAACACCTGTGCAGGCTTACAGAGACTTCCAGACCAGTACTTGTGCAGGCTTAAGGAGTTTTGCTGGCAAGCACCTGTGCAGGCTTAGGGAGAGTTCCTGGCTAACAACTGTGCAGGCTTAAGGAGATTTCTCCCTACGGTCGAAATGACAACTATTTTTAGCTGAATTGAGTTAAGTTGCTGAGACTGTATAATTTTGAGTCCTCAAGCATCAGCCACCTAAAGCCAGCATTCCACTATTCCACTATTCCACTATTCCAAGAGCTCAATATTCCATCATTCCACCATTCCACTATTCCAAGACCCCACCATTCCACCATTCCATTACTCCACATCCAATACCATTCAGAGCTGTGATCAAACATCGCCATTTCCAACATTAGGCCAACAACCCGTTAATTCTTACTTTAGTAACACCATCCACACTATTCAACTTGAAATTATTGGATCAGAAATTGAGGGTTGCCTTTTACATCAAATCTGATCAAATCTTCATCATGAACAAGCTATATTTTTCACTACTCTTTTATCTTCTAAGCAGTACCTTCATTATTGCTCAACCTAAAGAAGGTATGATCCTGTGGGAGCAACAACGGCCCATTACCTGGAGTGATTTCAAAGCCAAGCCGGTCAGAAGTTCACCATATCATGCACAAACCCAGGGCTCACTCAATTACACATTTGACAACAAAGGGCCCGGTCAATATATTTTTAAACTGAATGTAAAATTCGTGAAGCAGAAATCCTGGTCCAAACCCAAGGAACAGACTGACAATTTGCTCAAACATGAACAAGGTCATTTCGATATCTATGAGCTGTATGGAAGGATCATAATGAAGCGTTTAAAGGACGCCAAAGTGTTTAACGAGAAGAATTTTAGCGACAAGGTTGCCAAAATATTCAGAAAGGGCTTCGAGGACTTGCAAAAGTTTCAGGAAAAATATGACCGTGAAACCAACCACTCCAAGGACAAGAAAAAGCAAGAAGAATGGAATGAGAAGATTGCAGATTTGCTTGAGGAGTTAGCAGCATACAAAGTAAAAGAAGTAGCGTTTAAAGTGTAAGCACCATGTTGAAGAAATTAGAAACTGGAAGTATCACAATTGCACTGCTTGGATTGCTATTTAAATTTCTGCATTGGCCCGGTGGGAGCATGATGTTAATTATGAGCTTGGGAACTTTATCCATGTATTATTTTATGCTGGTACAGCGAATGCCAGGCTCAACAGAAACTGAAGAAACAGATGTCGTTACAGCTTTACTAGTAAAGATAATTGGCTTTGCCCTTTCCATTGCTGCAATCGGAATAATGTTCAAGATGCAGTCATATCCCGGAGCTAGCTTAATACTATACGTTGGTGTAGGGTCGTTGGCGTTGCTCGGTATTTTAACCATGCTGAAGTATAACAAAACCAGGTCACCATACCTGTGGCGGATGTTTATACGAATTGTAGCATTTGGATCCGTTGCTGCATTGCTGGTTGCTTTTCCTCGTGAGACTTGGTTGGAAATGCGACATGCTGATCATCCTGCCTATGTACAAGYCGTCAAGGACTCTTGGGCTGATCCGAATAATGAGGATCTCCTCCAAAAAGTGGATGAAGAACGAGCTAAAATATTCGGACATTCACCAGAGACACTTAACGATTCGCCAGGCTTATCTCAACCAGAGGAGGAGCATTTCCGAGAAGANTAAAAATCAGATCTTTGAATTGGTTAACCGCTTATTCGTAATTTTGYCCAACCAATGGAAATAGGATTGACAGCATCGATAATAAAGCTACTCTTTGTRGGTGGCATCTTATGGGTATTTTTCAAATTGGTGCATCGGGTTCTTGACTTACTTTTATCAGGACAGGTTTACCACAAAAGGCTGGCAGAGATCCTACTCATTGTTCGGGCGGGTTCCTGGACCATTTTCGTTTTCTGGTCCATCTCCATCATTTTTCAAGGCCAGGTTGTGTATGCCCGAATATTTTCCGGACTGCTCATCTTACTCACCATAGGCATCTCCTGGTCACTCATACGAGACATCATTTCGGGATTTTTTATTAGAATGGAAGGCACGTATGACCACAATAGCCACGTAAGAATTCACGACGTAGAAGGTACGGTGCGCAAGTTGGGCTTTCGGTCCCTGGAAATTGAGACGGAGAGAGGTGAAACCATCCGGGTGCCATACAAGATCGTGGACGATGAGCTCACCGTAAAGTCCTATCCAATAGAAACGATCAAGAGCCATACTTTCGATATTGCGGTACCAAAATCAAAGGAGGTGAATACATACCGTGAAGAGATTAAATTTCAATTGCTCAACAGCCATTGGTCATCACTTCGAAAGGATCCCAGGGTAAAATTCATTGATGAGGTGGATGACGCTTTTGTGTTACGCGTAACAGCTTATACGATGGACAAGAAGTATTTTGACGATGTTGAACGATTCATCAATAAGAAGTTCGGAATAACAACGCCCAAACTCATCGAAGAAACTGGAGAGAAGCATTAGGCTACTCGCTCCCTTCCCCTTCATTGGCACGTTTTCCAAATACTTCCCCTTTATCATTTGGAGGTGCCATTTTCACAGGATCTGATATGATGTGAATATCCCGCTGAGGAAATGGAATTTGAATGCCATTGGACCTGAACTTCTGATCCACCATAAAGCGAATATCACTTTTAACGCGTTCAATTCGAAACATGTTATCGGAAAAGAAGAGCAGTTCAAAATTCAATGAAGAATCCCCAAAGTCAATAAACCGGACCCTGGGTTGCGGTTTTTTCGCCACATAGTTGTGCTCTTCCGCACACTCCAACAGCACACTTCTAACCAGTTTTGTATCCGATCCATACGCAACCCCAACACTAATTCTAAATCTTGTAAACTGTTGGTTGTGGCTCCAATTGATCACGGTTTCCGAGGTAAATCTAGAATTTGGTATAATCATCATAATATTATCGCGCGTTTCCAACTCAGAGGTTCGCAGTCCTATACGGATCACCCGCCCCACAATACCATCTACTTCAACCACCTCCCCTACCTTGATGGTACCCTCAAAGAGTAGAATAAGGCCTGAAATGAAGTCGTTGAACATCTGCTGAAGCCCAAACCCCAAACCGACCAACAAAGCTGCTGAACCAGCGAGTAAAATGGTGACCTGCACCCCAATACTTTCAAGGATTAAAACAACCGCAATTACAATGATGATGTATTTCACTATTTGGACCAGGGCATGCTGCCTACCCTCCCCCACTTTTTGCTTCAAGGCTTCCTGCTGGATAAATTTCTTAGTGGCCCACATGGTCGACTTGGCCAAAAAGTAAACCACCAGGATCATAATAATCTGATATACAGAGAAGGAAAAGGTGTCAAGCTCAATTATCTTGAACTCGAGTGCATCCTGAAATTTCTCCCATGCATTGGCAATTGTCATGTCGTGCTTTTTATCATGTTACCCGTTCTTTGACGTCTTCTATTTTCTGCCCTACAAAATGGACAATGGCCCAAAGCACCGCAATGCCTATTGGGAAAGTGATCCACGAACTTACGCCCATGGCACCCGGTAATGTTCCGAAAATTACCGCTATGATCCCTACAGTCAAAGCATAAGGCATTTGCGTGTTTACATGATCAATGTGATTGCAAGAGGAGGCCATGGAACTCAAGATGGTCGTATCTGAAATCGGGGAACAATGATCGCCCAAAACCGAGCCGGCCAACACACATGAAACCACATTATAAAAAATATACATGGAGGCTTCTTGATCCAGTCCGTTCACCACACATACTTGCCAGGCGGCGGGTAACATCAACGGATACAGAATGGCCATTGCCCCCCAGGAAGATCCAGTTGAAAAGGCAATTAGTGCTGCAATCACAAAGGTGATCAACGGAATAAATACAGGGCTTAATCCCCCGGATAACATTGAGTTTGTAATGAAGTCAGCAGTATGCATCTCTTCGGTAACCAGGGCCAGGGCCCAGGCCAAAACCAAAATCATAATGGCACCAAACATGGTCTTGAACCCGTTTAGCACAGACTCAATAGTGTCACTCAAGTTCAATATTCCCTGTGAAATGGTAAGCCCAATAGCAAGCAACAGGCCAGATAGCGACGCCCATAACAGCGCGAAATAAGAATCCGAGGCACCAATAATTAATGAGAGCTGTCTTCCAAAGCCAATTTCTTCCTCGGGCCATTCAACCGCGTTCCAACCAGTATAAATCAAGCCGATAAAAGTACCCACAATCACAATTACTATCGGAAAAACAGCATTGTACCACCTGAACTTCGCAGTCGGCGCTGGCTCTAAAGCACTCAACTCTTCACTGACATTTAGCGGTTCCACCTCCACAATTCCAGCTTTCACTTCAACCGGTTGCTTTCCCATCAATCTCTTGAACAAACTTCTGCCCTCCTTCTGCACGTTGTTGTACACCATTCCAGTTGTCCTTGCCCTAATCTCTGCCTTGGCCATCGGTCCAAAATCTTTACCCTGGAAGATCAAGATCAGAATGAACAGCAGCGTAAATACCGGATAAAAGGAATAAGCGAGTGAACTAATAAACACGGAATAAGCACTCTCCTCAATGCCTATGGCTTTAATACTGGTCTCGATATAGCCGAGCTCAAATCCTATCCAGGTCGTTACAAAGGCAATTGCGGCAATTGGTGCTGCTGTCGAATCCACGATATAGCTCAGCTTTTCCCTGGAAATTTTCAATCGATCGGTAACAGGCCGCATCGTATTTCCTACCACCAAGGTATTCGCGTAATCATCAAAAAACACAGCGATGCCAAGTATCCAAGTTGCCAACTGACCTGACCTGGCATCTTTTGCATATTTAGCAATGATATTGACCACGCCTTGCATTCCGCCATTTCTTGAAATTACCGAAACGATTCCA
>JAESRW010000200.1 GCA_016764395.1 Flavobacteriales bacterium | reverse complement strand
CCTACACCGAACCGGTCAAGCGAAAGACGCGCTCAATTTGCTTGAAAAGATGATGGAAGAGTACGATCAAATGCAGCCTRAACARAGACGWTCCCATAAGGAWATCCACCGATCCATTAACGATCTGATTAACGAATTCAAGAGCCAATGAGGAACGGTCACKGTCAACTACTGTCCAAAGGACTTTTACCCGTATTGATTTTGGTGGCAAGCACCTGCTTCGCTCAAATTCCAMCYGGCTAYTACGATTCAGCRCAAGGGCTAAGYGGRAAYGCGYTGCGCAMTGCCCTATTTAATATTATTAAGGGGCACTCTGCAAAGAGYTATTCCAGTCTGTGGACACACTTYCAAAGCACCGATAATAACGGGGGGATYGTTTGGGATATGTACTCAGATRTACCGTCGGGAACACCRAGYTACACCTATWMCTTCGGCACCGACCAATGCGGTAATTTCGCTGCAGAAGGGGATTGTTATAACAGGGAGCATTCCGTTCCCCAGAGCTGGTTCAGTTCCGCTTCACCTATGTTCTCCGACCTCTTCCACGTATATCCGACTGATGGTTTTGTAAATGGACAACGCAGCAACCTCCCTTATGGCGAGGTGAACAACCCAACCAAGATATCAACCAATGGATCCAAATCCGGACCCAACGCTTACCCTGGTTACTCAGGTAATGTATTCGAGCCAATTGATGCCTATAAAGGAGATTTTGCAAGGACCTATTTCTATATGATGACCCGGTACCAAGATAAGGTACCGTCCTGGTCCAGCGCTATGTTCATCGGGGACAACTTGTCTAGCTGGGCCAATGATTTGCTGCTTTCCTGGAATGCTCAGGACCCAGTGGACCAAAAGGAAATTGATCGCAACGATGCTGTGTTTGCCATTCAGGGCAATCGCAACCCGTTTATTGATAGGCCCAATTGGGTGGATTCAATTTGGATACAAGTAGTATCTGTACCTACAATCGCCAAACCCAAAATAGACATGTGGGTGGGCAAGGGCTCCTTATATATTCAAAATGATACGCCAGAGGACGTTACGCTAGAAGTGTTAAACATGTTGGGTATTGTTGTGCTCCAGGAGCAAATGGTTACAGGATTAAAGAAGATCGAGTTGCCTTCAACCTCGGGAGTCTACATTGTACGTGCCTCGGTAAACGAGGAGCTGTATACGCTCAAATTTGTGAGAGAATGAGCAAAGTCGAATCTTAGTCCAACGCACAACAGGCCATAACGATGGATGAAGCTCCACTTCCAATCCATCACAACTTTAGCAACTCGTATTTTCCCATCTGAATTGCAATGGAACGCGGATGACGCGGATCAAACAGATTTTAGCGGATGACCACGATCAAAATCCGCGGTGATCAGCTCAATCCTCGTCATCCGTGTTCCATTTTTTTAATATTGCGTCTTGATACAACGTGCTTTATAACAGCAGATTAACTAAGTTGTCGATATTTAAATTATCTTGATGCGAGTGCTGGTGTGCCTTATTCAGAGCGCTCTCCACACGTAGATGAATTAATTATCTCAGTTAAATCCAATAAAAACCAACGCAACCCTAGATTGAGTATCACCATGAAATACACCGCCTTTCTAAGTATCATTATGCTTCTAATAAGTCTGAGCTCCTGTTCAGATATGGAGTCAACATCTCAACCAATCATTACCTCCTACACCAGCCCTTTTCCCAAAAAAGCAAAGAACCTCACCAATATATTGGGTGATGAGTTCACGATCATAACAGAGCAGGAAGACACGGTAACCTATTCCGTTACCTGGGATAAGAAAACCCGTATTAGCAAGATCATTAGTAAAGACAGTGGTAACACGCTATTCGAGGGCTTAGTAAGTAAATACAAGAGGCGTTATTATTTTAGCACCGAGCGCAATGACAGCACCTACTGGATTCACGCGATTGAAATAAGAGATGGGAAAATAAGAGGACTCAAGAGCGAATACGATCAAGTGGCCCATCTCGATTGGACAATGAGGTGGTTAACAGGATTCGATGAGGAAATCTGGAAAAGCAAAACCAAGATGATAAAGTATATTTCTGAAGATCATATTCGCCTTGTCCCTGATAAGAAGGAGATTGAGCGATTCTGTGTCTCACGACTAGCAGGGTGGCATGCGGATACCATATTGRAATGGGAGGMAMCYATACAATCCGCTGAGAGTWTTGAGRAAGAAGARSTASATGAAGAAGAAATCTTGMGTTCAAATACAGTTTTRATCGACAAAATATATCCAAATCCAGCAGYTGAACAATGYACCATTGAATTGCAWGAGYCRGGTGAATTTGAGCTGGAGATCATAGACGTTTCCGGTAGAATTATGCAAACAGAAATACTAAAGGAGCAGATAAACCAAGTAAAGCTTACAAATCTCACAGCGGGTACCTATATTGTACGTGTACACTCCACTGATGGAATGCGTATTGACACAAGGAAAATGATTGTAAGATGAAACTTGACCACACCGAACTTGTAGATCTACTACAGCGGGCCTACTCCGCTGAGAAAGCCGCAGCTTTTGCGTACATCGGACATGCCGCCTCGGTCAGGGACCGGGATGCTAAAGCTTCAATCCGGCAGATTGAGTTGGACGAATGGATCTTTTCCTGGGGAAATTCTAGCGGGTTCAACGATGTAGACCTGGGAAAAAAGTATTCTATAGAAGCGTCCAAAGCCTATTGCAAGAAGCATTAGTCAATCCTGTCAAATGGCCCRATGTAAACCTAAGGGTGGGTAGTGAGGTAACGAGGAAGACTGAATAATCCAGGTGACATTTGAAGAAACGGATGGCGCTACCACGGTGACTTTGATCCATACAAGGGGCTTGATAGCCACCACCGAATGGATCCAGATAGTACGAATGATTACACCTACCCTTGAAAGCCTTTTGTTCCCAACATCGCTCCGGATGACATCCCTCTAGAGAAATATGTTCCCTTCTGACAAACATTTTTTGCCTTTCTGGCGTTCATATATTAAAATTGGTTTTGCCCAATTCGATGAAGAGTTTTTAGTAAATTGCTATAATGAATTCAACCCATATTTGGGGTATACATGAGTGTTAACAGGTTCCTGGCTATAGGTCTTGCCTGGTAACTATACACGTAGAAAACAACTTACAAGCGCTTAATTATAAAACAATTGTAAACACAATTATCAACCAAACCGTCAGGGGAAAAACCAATTACGCACACATGCTACGCATTTCTTACATCATATCTATTCTATTGCTCTTTTGTAGCACTGGTCATGCCCAGGAGAACCTCAAAAAGACACCGGTTAAAAAGTACCAAGGCTTACTTTGGGAGATTACGGGCAATGGGCTGGAGAAACCATCCTACCTCTACGGAACAATGCATGTGAGTAAGAAGGTTGCTTTTCACTTGAGTGATACATTTTTTATCGCCCTCAAGAACGTAGAAAGAATCGCACTTGAATCAGACCCTTCGACTTGGATGGAGCAGCTCGAAGATCTTTCCAGCCTTGGGGCCAAGCTCAGCAGATTTGGAGGTGGCATCTCTTATAAAGGGTTTTATCGCGATGCGTTTGAAACCTATCCGCCCACCAACAAAGCCCTCGCAATCTTACTGAGAAAGGACCATCGCCAACTGAATGGTATGTTGCACCGAATTAGCTTCACCGGTGAGAATTTTGAAGAACAAACGTACCTCGATCTCTTTATCTACCAAACCGGAAAACGAGATGGAAAGGATGTGGTGGCCCTGGAAGAGTACAAGGAAACTATGAGACTTCTGGCCAAAGCCATTATTCCCGATGACAAGCCAAAACCACGTGTGAATATTATTGATCTTTTTAAAGACGGACGCACAGCTACTGAAATTACAGAAGATGCCTATAGAAAAGGTGACCTTGATCTGATAGACTCCATTACCGTGTTGACCAGCCGTTCAGACAATTTCCACAAGTATTTTATTATTGAGCGAAACAAGATCATGGCAGACGGTATGGACTCCCTGCTCAAAACGGCCTCACTTTTCACCGGTGTTGGAGCGGCGCACCTACCAGGAAAAGAAGGCGTTATTAATCTCCTGAGACAGAAAGGGTATACGTTGAGGGCCGTAAACCCCAAAGCAGGTCGGTCAAGTACCAAAATGAAGAAGAAAATTGAGAACACAGTGGTTCCTCTTCAGTTGTCGATCCAGTATCCCCCAGATTCATCCTTTTCGGTGATGATGCCGGGTAAATTGTATGAATCTCCCTTTAACGGAGGAGATATAACCTATTTCTATCCTGAAATGGTTAATGGATCCTATTTCTCAGTCAATAGAGTGAGTACCTACTCTGCCATTACAGGTAAACCAATGGCGTTTCTACAAAGCAGATTGGATAGCTTGCTCTTTGAAAATATTCCTGGTGATATCGAACATAAGACCATCATCCAAAAAAACGGGTACCCTGGGTTCGATATTCTTAACAGGACCAGAAGAGGAGATTACCAACGTTACCAAATTATCATTACGCCCCTGGAGATTTTCGTCTTTAAGGCTGGAGGCGTTAAGAAATACGTTTCAGCAGGAGATGTCAACAAGTTCTTCAATTCAATTACCATTTATACTCCTAAAAATGGGACCAGTAAATACACGGCACTTTCAGGTCAGGTGTCGGCAAATATGTACAACTATCGAATAGGATTTAGCGAAAAAAAATCGAGCAGTGACCCGAATCAGTTTACGCATACACAGGCTTATGACAAAAAAACTGGAGCTTATCAATTGTTAATCGGAGCGTCGCTAAACGATTTTGAATACATAGAAGAAGATTCATTTGAATTGGAACAGATCGTTATTGAGCTGGGCGAAGAATTCAATTTGAAAGTAGAAGATCAAAGGTTTGGCCTGCATAAGCACTACCCGACAGTTTGGGCAACACTAAAAAGCGAGGAGAAGAAGATGGACGTTATGGTCATTATCAAAGGCTCCAGGTATTTCATGGCACTTAATATTGGCGCCGACCCGGAGCCTTTCTTCAGCAGCATTGATTTTGTGGATGCCAGGTATAAGGAGGAGTTTGTGGAATATACTGATACACTTCTACTCTTTACCGTCAAGACAGTACCTCAGCCTGACGACGATGATCTTGGAAGTATGATTATCAGATACGCTTCGCATTATTCAACTAAGGCATCCGGAACGAAGATCGATAATAGTCACCATTCAAAACACCTCAATAAGATCATTAGGTGTAATGAGACGAATGAGGAAATTCAAATCGACTACAATACCTATCACAAATACTATGGGCGTACGGATTCACTTTTTTGGAGCTATAGGGAAGATAATTTGATTGATGAAGACGACGATCTATATATAAAAACCAGAAGCGAAACACGTTCAGACTCGCTGATTATTCGAGACTATCTCATTTGTGATTCTACCAGCACCAGAGCCATCATGGCCAAACACATACTAAGAGGAGGACTGTTGCATACGCTTCGTACCTCGGTTGACACATTATCTTCTCCATCTGCCTTTGTAACATCGTTCTTCGAGACCTTTACACCCAAGGAAGACACCATTATTGACCATGATGTTTTCCAATCGAAAGCCCTGGCAATTCTAAGAGACTTGCGTTCAGATGACAGCCTTACCAAGAAATTGGCAAAACGATCTGTAGGGCGTGTGTATATTGATTTTTATGACGATCGAGCAGCTTTAGCTGAGTTCATCAAGACTTATGAATTTGGGAGTAAGGACCTCAAACTAAAAGGCTACTTTATTGAAGACCTTGGAGAAGTTGATGACGATACCATGCCCAAGGAACTTGAAAGGATCTATGTTTCATCTGGAGGAAAAACAACGGTAGAACTTGCTTGCTTGGAGGCATTGTCTGATAGATATGACCAAAAATCCTACCAAGGCCTGTTGCGCATCATCAAATCTGGAAACCTCCCAATCCCGGGTTATGACAACGAACTGAATTCCCTATTTAGAAACCTCAATGACTCGATTGAATTGAGCAAGGTTTTGTTTCCGGCATTATTCGATTTCATCTCTTACCCAGAATATAAAGTCAAAGTTTTTACGCTGTTAGCAGAACTGGTCCATGAGGGCCTCGTGAGTAAGAACATATATGGCAACCAGAAAAACAGGATTATTAGGGAGTCTCAAAATGAATTAAAGCGGCAGCTTTCCGGGGAGGAGAGCATGGATGAAATCAAATTCGACGCGTATGTTCCTGGCAGTTTTGATTATGGGCTTTATGAATATAGATACGACAGTTATGGCTCAACTATATCAGAGTCTATTAACGGCTTCTCAAAATTGATGCTCCCACTTTATGATGAGTCCCAGGTTAAGGAGTACTTTCACAAATTAATGACGTCCCAACAAGGCATGTTGCTACTCACGACAGCAGGATTGTTACTGGAAAAGGGAAGACCAGTAAACGATACGTTGTGGACATTCTTCTGTAAAAAAGAGGAGTCACGAGTGGCCTCCTATATCATGTTAGAAGAGTTAGAGCGATTGGACCTCTTCGACAGCACCTACCTCAGTCAGGAGATGTTTATTCGGAGTCAACTTTTCGGAGGTTACACGGAAGAAAAGGACACCATCATCTTCTTGGAAAAACAGAAGGTAAAACACTTAGGTGAAGAAGGTTACGTCTACTTCTTTAAACGAAAGCCAAAAGAAAAAGAATATTGGCGCTTTGAATACATAGGACTTCAACCCTTGGATACCACTACAGTTGAAGCGGAAAATATTATCGAACGTTCGTCTACTAAAATAAACGTAGGTGACGATATTGATGAGTTGATAGAAGAGGCTGTTCGAAAGCTCAACCTCACAGGCCGAAAGCGGGTTGACTTCTATTCTCGAAGTCTCTACGGCTTTGGAGATTACTTCGGATATTAATCTATATCAATATAGAAACGTTCGAGTTACTACTCACTGCGGAATAAAAAAACCGGTATGACCACAAAGTGATCAAACCGGCTTTAAAAATTGTTAAAGAGGATGCTTAGTTGGCAGTACCAGCTAAAGAGATAGTCAACTCAATATCGTCAGATACTATCATGTCTCCACCCTTTTGAAAAGAGATTCCATACTTCTGACGATCGAACGTCAAAGCGCCAGAAATAGTCACTGAACCATTGGCCTCACTAACTGAGACGTCGGTGAATACCTCTTCATTGGTCTTTCCTTTAAGTGAAAGATTACCGGTGACGGTACTTCCATCCACACTTGTAATTGTAAATGATCCAGTAGGATTTGAAGCAGCACCTAGAAAATCATCAGACTTTAGATGTCCTTCAAGATCCTCTCTAGGAGCCATTGCGTAAAGTGCATCATCGTCCGTGGTAGCAATTGAACCCGCATCAATGGTAAAGCTTCCACCGGTAACAGCACCATTGGCCGTAGTAATTGAGCCTTCTGTGATGTTGATGGTTCCTTCATGCGAATACATGCCAACCATTGTTCCTTTCCAGGCAACAGTAGATTTTGCAATATCGACCGCGTAGGTTCCACCTGCTGTTTCAGCACCGTGATTTGATTCTTCATGCGTCGCCGCTTCGTGAGACGCTTCTTCATGCCCCGAATTTGAGCAGCTGCTCAGTCCTGCCACCAACAGGGCAGCTAAGGACAAATATTTAATTTTCTTCATTGTGAATTTTAGTTATTAGAATGACATTTTTTAGAAACGGCAAAATTATCATATCATTGGCAATACGGGATTGTGTGTTCACATAAAACAAGTGAACGTCAAATATCTGACATTTGCCCACACATCTTTCGTGGCAATTATTGATTCCATTCACGCAAGATTTAAATATTAATCCTTGTTTTATCTGATACAATTTGGAATTACCGTTGATAAGAAGCCAGTATGAACCAACGCTTAGATGGCACTTCTTGTCAAAATTGTTTTGGCAGACAATTCCCCGCTAGAACCAATTATTCCTCCGCCAGGATGTGTCCCAGAACCACATAACCACAGATCTTTGATCGGGGTTGTATAATCCGCATATCCAGCCACGGGCCGCTGGAAGAGCAATTGTTCCAATGAAAGCTCTCCCTGAAAAATATTGCCCTCTGTTAGTCCGATCTTTTGTTCAATGTCCCAAGGTGATAAAACCTGTCGGTGCAGGATAATGTCCTTCAAGTTGGGAATATATTCTGCGAGCGTATCGATCACCGCATCTCCAAATGCTTCACGATGCTCAGGCCATTTATCGGCGCCTTCCTTGAGATGATAGGGAGCATATTGTACAAAACAGGACATGACATGCTTTCCCGGAGGAGCCAAGGTAGGATCTGTCAAGGATGGAATGACCATATCAATGAAAGGCCGTTTAGAAAAGGCGCCATACTTGGCATCGTCATATGCTTTCTCCAGGTAATCGATGCTCGGGGCAATCGTAATATCACCGGCCAAATGCGGCCCTTCGCCGGGTCTGCATTTAAAACTGGGCAAGGCATCTAAGGCCAGGTTGACCTTTCCGGAACTTCCCCTGTATTTGTAGCGCTTGAGCCCGGTCACATAGTCGGCTGGAAGTTGATCCTCCCCCACCATGCCCATAAGCGTTCGATTGGGATCGGCATTTGATATGATAATCTTTGCATCCAGCTCATCCCCATTTTCCAGCACGACCCCTACTGCCTTTCCATTTTTCACCTTGATTTGAGAGACAGAAGCTTCGGTACGAATTTCAGCCCCAAAACTTTCCGCAGCTCTGGCACAGGCCATACTCACTCCTCCTGTCCCTCCTTTTGAGAAGCCCCAAGACCTGAATGCACCGTCTAGCTCACCCATATAATGATGCAGTAAGACATAGGCTGTTCCAGGAGAGCGAACCCCCTGAAAAGTTCCAATAATTCCACTAACAGACATCGGAGCCTTCATCCGCTCACTTTCAAACCACATGTCTAAAAAATCCACTGCCGACATGGTAAGTAGCTTGGTATTTAGATGCATCATCTCAGCGCCTAAATCTTTAACGGCTCCTCCCAATCTCAAGAGGTTTCCGATTTCCTTGGGCTTCATGGATGTAATATCCGGAGCATTGTGATCAATAATCTGCTTGGTAAATTTGGAAATGGTAGTCATCGCTTTCGCGAATTCTGGATATACCTCTGCGTCTTTTCTACTGAATACGGACACCTCTCTTCTGGTAAGTGCAGGATCAGACCAGCGTGCGAGTCCCCGGTCTCCGTTTAATGAGGGCGTAAAAGTGCAATCCATCGGTATCACCTCGTAACCGTGCTTGGCGAGCTCAAGTTCACGGATAATATGTGGCCGAAATAGGCTGACCACATAGGATGCCACAGAGAACGTAAATCCGGGATACACCTCCTCTGAAACAGCAGCTCCACCCAGGACATAACGGCGTTCCAGGACCAGCACTTTTTTCCCGGCCTTGGCTAGGTAACCTGCGCAAACAAGGCCATTGTGTCCTCCGCCTATTATTATTGCATCGTATTTTGGCATGGGGAGCTAGTTATTAGTTAATGGTTAGTGGTTAGTGGTTAGTGGTTAGTGGTTAGTGGTTAATGGTTAATGGTTAGAGGTTAATGGTTATTAGTAATTTCACATTGGCCATAACTTCTAATCTTGCTGAGCCAAATTAAAAAATCCCGTCGACTTGTTTGCTCATTATGCTGATCTTTAATTGCCCGAAGGAAATAAACTACACCCACCTTCATGGGCATCACCTCTTATAGTTGACGTTAGTTTGGTGCGGCTATCATTGATTGGGTAAGAGATCTATCTTTAGTAGCGTGTACGTTCATAGTATTTAACCACAGAGGGCACGGAGGTTTGCACAGAGGTCACAGAGTGCTATTCATTACGGGTAATTCTATATTTCATCGATAAATCACGCTCATTAACCCTCAGTGAACTCAGTGCCTTCTTTGTGTGCTCTGTGGTTAACACCAATTTACTGAGTCTTTCCTTCTTTTATGTATGGAGAATTATCTTGACTCTTTCGGTAACATGACAATTATTGGGAACCTGCGTATTGATTGTATTTAACCACGGAGGGCACGGAGGTTTGCACAGAGGTCACAGAGAGTTATTTTCTTACGTATTAATTCTATATTTCATCGATAAATCACGCTCGTTAACCCTCAGTGAACTCAGTGCCTTCTTTGTGAACTCTGTGGTTAATACAAATCTCTAGAGGTTTTCCTTCCTTTTGGTACGGAGATTTTTTTACTCTTTTGCAACAAAGCAATCATAGGTAACCTGCTTATCAATTGTATTGAACCACAGAGGGCACGGAGGTTTTCACAGAGGTCACAAAGTGCCATTAATTACCCGTTTAATTCCACTTCTTAAAATCGACACGTTGAAGTTAATGAGAAGACCCAACTTGTATCCTCCTAACTTCATATATGTGAGTGTTTGAGCAAGATGAACATCATTTAATGCCTCAACACTTTTCAACTCTATAACGACCTTCTTCTGCACGAGAATATCAATCCTGTATCCACACTCTAATTGAACTTCTTCAAACACCAGAGGCATCGGCTTTTCCTTTTCAACCGTCAATCCAATTTGTTGAAGTTTGTAAAACAGACATTCCTTATAAGCGCTTTCCAATAAGCCAGGACCCAAAACTTTGTGAACCTCGATTGCCTGGCCTATAATTTTAGTAGCTATTTCATTCTCAGTCATACTTTGTGAGCGTTAAATTGAAGGTTCCTTTCGCGTTAATGTGATCAACGTAAGTTGTACTCATCTTTTGAGAATTCATTCTTTAAGAGCCGGTAGAATGATTGTTTTGAACCACAGAGGGCACGGAGGTTTGCACAAAGGACACAGAGAGTTATTTATTACCCATTAATTCTATATTTCATCGCTAAATCACGCTCGTTAACCCTCAGTGAACTCCGTGCCTTCTTTGTGCTCTCTGTGGTTAACACACGCTAACAAGCTCTTACGATTCCCCGATTCACAAAACAAAATCCTATACAGACACCACATCCTGAACAAGCCCAGGATTGGAACGCTTCCTTTCCGGATTGTAAAATTGTGTGGGGCCCACGAAAGCAGAGACAAGGTGCCTGGTATGCTCCACCATAACCTCAAACTGGATTTTGGTTCCCGGTGCACCGTATGCTTTTTGGATGGTTGCTATTGCAATATTCTTTTTCAACGTTGGTGACCAAGTGCCGCTGGTGGCATATCCGACCTGCTTATTGTGATCATTGTTGTCATAAATGGGAATGGAGGTCCTCCATGCATGTCCATCCACCTCTGGAGGCAAACCGTAGCGATTGTATATGGCCTCCAATTCAGGCCAGTTGATGTCCAACCCAACTGTTGCCCATAGAGATCCTTTCTCTTTCTCTCGCTTCAGTGCTGCCTGTCCATTAAAAGTGCTTCTATCTAAATTCACTGTCCACCCCAGACCGAGTTCGTACGGCGTACTCATCCTGTCTTCAATGAGCACGTGAGCGGCATTGAAATAATCAGCACCGTTGAGAATTAGGCCCGCTTCAATCCTGGTCATATCCAACGCGTCCAATCCACAAGGCCGAATATTGTAATTCTTCCCATGTTTCATTAAAGCATCCCAGAGTTTGATCGAGTGTTCGTTTTCTGTCCAAATTTCATAGCCCAGGTCGCCTGTGAAACCAGTCCTGGAAACGTGAACTGGAATGCCTTCTAAATGCCCTTCCGATACCTCAAAAAACTTGAGTGCGTCCATGTCAACATCAACACAATTTTTCAGGATATCCCTGGAGGTGGGCCCTTGCAAGGCCAGTCCGGCTATAGCATCTGTTACGTCTTCGATTGTGGTATCATACCCCCGTGTAAATCTGGACAACCATAAAAAGCTGGGATCCGCAGAAGTGACAAAAAACGCATGTTCCGACACGTGCATCACAGTGCCATCGTCTATTACTTTTCCTTGGTCATTGCACCAGCAGAGATACGCCACGCGTCCAACTTTGAGTTGATCGATGTTCTTCACCATCACCCTTGACAAGAACGCAGCCGCATCCGGGCCCGTAACTTTGTACTTGAATAAAGGGGTTACATCAATCAGTCCCGCTGACTGGCGAAAGGCAAAATACTCCGGTATATGAACCGTATCAAAGGAGGCTACCGCGTAGTACCCGGCCCAGTCCTTCCAATTCATACTGGTACAAAGCAGGCCAGTACGTTCGTAAAATGGTGAAGGGATAGGCATGTAATCTTCCTTGGTTGTTTACGGTAAATGTAGAATTTTTAAGCGAAGAAAAAGGTAAGACGTTTTTCAGTGTATATGTAGAGACTATGAGCTAGTATCCAGATTCGATTGAGGAAAAGGCCGCATGATATTGAAATTTAAATTTATCTCTCTGTTGCTAAACATCCATAGTTTTATGGATACCATTTTCCTAATTTGTGAAGTATAATTAAGGTAAATCCTGGTGACATGCAGATTCTAGGTGCAAACACGTGCAAGCAGGACGCTAATGATGAGGTGGTGAAGAATAATCCTGGCAATCAAAGTAAATCAAATTCTTCTGGTAAATCCAATAAGAGTCAGGATCTTCCGAAAAAAGTTAATCTGGTAATCTTCTTTCTTCATGACACAATCCTAAATACCATCTAACCAATTGTCAAGATGTACTTCACCGGACGCTTACGCTGCTGCAATCAAAGGTGGTGAGGTATGAACCTCTTTTGACTGATCTGGTGGATTTTTTTAACGTGACAAGGAAGAGAGAACCCCGCTTTTCCTGTTAATTCAAGTCAAATGAATACCCAATACTGATGTTGAGAATGAATGCTGTATTATTTATGCCGATTTCCCTGGCAGTATGCATCTCCATGCTTTCAGTAACCCGATTATAGTACCTTAATTCATCGTCTTTCAGAGTTGAAGTAACTTGTGGCCACCAACGCACACTGGGTACAATTACGATCCCTTTTAAGAAATTCCCACTCTCCTTGAAGGGGAGAATACTTCCGTAAACACCCAGCCCTAATGTAAAATTAGTATACGCCGCAATTCGATTGGCCTTTACTTGATTGTCATCTTCATAGTACAGCTCGAAGCGGTGCCATTTCGGTTCAACTCTCATGTTGAGCCACTCATAAAATCGATAACCGACGCCGAAACCTGTAGAATAAGGCAAATGAATAGTCAGCCCATGTGCAAAGTCTTCACCGTCTACATCATCTTCAAGCATTGAATTGGTAAAGTCAAGCGACACGCTATGATAATAATCAAAGGCCAATCTGTTATAGAACAAGTTCCCTTCTATATTGAACCCATCCTGATTAATTGGTTCATTGAGCCCATACAAAAGGTTCACCCTGTTGGTAAGCTCCCCACCCATAATTTGGGCAAATCCGTGTGTCCACGAAAGCAGCACACATAAAACGACATTCAGGACAATTGTTTTCATGATTTCTAATTTTTGAACGATTAAAAGTAGAATTACCTGATGTTACAAAGCTGAGAATTATCCAAGTAACAAGCGCTTCAAGCGCTGATTTGAGGCCTGTTTTAGAATAGAATAAGGCCTTATCTTATAAGGTGAGCCTTTTGAAACTCTTTGGGAGATTGTCCCTGGTGCTGCTTAAAAATACGATTGAGTGAAGCTTTTGAATTAAAGCCGCTTTCCAGGCCCCATGCAAGAATAGTGAACTGCTTATTCCCTGGCGCTATTAACAATTTTTTAAGATGTTCTACCCGGTATCCATTCACAAAGTCATAAAATGGCCTTCCAGCTCTTACGTTTATGGTTTGCGATATATTATGGGTAGTTGCATTCAACCGGTCCGCGACATGTTGTATTTTCAGTTGAGGCTCACAATAGATATGGTCTTCCTCAAAAAGTTGTATCAGGTGTTGATGCAGTTTGTCYATATCATCTTCTGCCAATGATGACGTTTGGTATTTTTGAGTAAGGGAACCCGTTGCTCCTGAAGAAGGGTTTTCTAGATCCAGATACTTTGTTCTACTTTGCCCTTGAAATTGATACAATTCAGCAATCGTGTACTGCCTAATTCCATTATAGCTAAGGTAGAATAGTGAAATGACCAAAGCACTGTATATGGTGAGATACACAGAGTTAATATCATCTATATACCCTAAGTTGTAAATGATGAAAGTACCAAGAATCAATAAATTCAGTAACAGGTAAAACCGCATAAAATTCCGGAGCCAAATCAACCGTATGGGTTCAATAAAAGAATAGTAATCTTTTATTTTTTGCTGATACTTCTTCAGTTGCTTTAGGAACCACAACGAAATGACAATTATAAAAACCGCGTGGGTTTTGTAAAAAAAGTGGTAGATAAAAGAGGGACGCTCATATTGTTCTTGTAGCCTTTCAGGCGTGTAATCATTGAGGAAAGAAAAATCAACAAAGATAAAGACCGTAAAGGCAATCGCATAGCTACCCAGCCACCACCATCTCTTTCTGATCTCATGGCCCCTGTCTATCAATATCATTCCATAGGAAAGTAATGAAGGGAACAGGTAAAAATTGATGAGGTTCTGAAAAACATAATTTGTGGTACTGAGTCCTTGCTTAATCCAAATATCGGAGAATAAAAATGCAGCCAACAACCCATTGATTAAAATGAGGAGGTAATCACTTTTTCCTTTATTCTTTTTTTGAAAAATGAATATCAGAAAAATAGCAAGAACACCTAATCCTATAATGTTTATTGAAGCCATATTTGAATTCGAAGCCTTTGGAAAGCCCTGACAGTGAAGAGTTGGTGGAATCGGTAGTATGGTAAATCTATAAAATGGTCGCTCAATTTACAAGCCATCAGCCAGAATATGCTGCAACTCTTCTAAGTTGCTCGTTGCCAATTAGTACGCAATATCTTTCAAGGTCAATTGCATGTTTTGACCTTCTAGGTACTCATCCATTTCCTCCTGAACAGGAAATTGATATAAAAACTGTTCTAAATCATCTGGCATATTCATCGGTGCCGCTATACTCAACTCCCTTAATGTATAGTCGTTCAATAGTTGATTATAGAATGTCCTATGCACCTTATTCAATACAAATTCGTCTAACTTGTAAAATTCAATCAACTCCCGTTGAATTCTAGCCCAATTACCTCCGGTCCATTGCAGCAGTATCTTGTGATAATAGCCTAGATAATATTGATAAGCCTGCTCAAGAACAATTTCTTTCCCTTCGCTCCAGTCATGCAACATCCCAATAGCCGCATCTGGACCAGTCTCATCTACGAGGCTCAGATCAATAAATAGCGCATCCTCATCCCCATCGATGATGCTTTGGTCCGCCCAATCGATCACTTGCGCCACAGAATAGTAGTCCAGCTGTAACCCGATTTTAACAATATGTATAGTAAGCTCTGTCAAATCTTTTCAATATTTAACAATCTAACGCTACACGAAAATCAGCAGATTACAATTGCGCAGGCAAAGTAAAAGTCAGTGGACGTCCTTTGCTGAGCATGATTACAACAAGCCTGCTGTCAAGGAATGTTGTTCTTGTCTCAAAGCATGGTCCACCTGCATAAATGGCCGCTCAGGATAACGTGTAACCTTATAGACTACTAACGAAGTCAACCTTGCCTGTGTTGTGTAAACCTATCGCGTTAATTAGCCTTTACTGAACCGCTAATCAACACTTAAGGATGCACTTAAGTAAATTTATCCACTATGGATTAAGCGAAATAATCAACAGGTCCTGGTGTTGAACGGCAATTTGGGTGCCCGTAATGATGATAAATTTGAGATAATCACGGCCTTTGAACCACCTTTACATGCGGTAAAGGAGATTTATTCAGGCGGTTTAGGACTAATTCTATGTTACCTTTAGGTGGTGAGACTGGTAAATTGTGACAAGTATTATTTAGCAGGCGAGAAGAACAACCAAACGGCCACGCCAATGAGCGCTACACCAACTCCTTTTACAATGTTGTCGGTCCTTTTATTCTCCCCTTCTACTTTGGGGGGTTTTGCTTCTTTCACTTTCTTCTCTTTAGGAGCTTTTGCTTCTTTCACTTTCTTCTCTTTAGGAGCTTTTTCTTCTTTCACTTTTTTCTCCTTGGCTTCCTTCTCAGGCTTCACCTTCTTCGCTTTCTCCTCAGCTGGCTGACCTGCTGGAGCTGCAACTGCCGGTTCCGAAGTGGCAGGTGCATCCGAGGCTGCATTTGGACTATCCTGACCAATTGCAAAGCCAAACGATCCTAACATGATCAAACAAACAATAAAATTTCTCTTCATAGTTTCTATGGAAAAGCCTTGTGACGGCGTATTATTATCAAAACCTGGATACAAACATAGCAAAATAGATGAATCACCCGATAATATAAGGACAGAAAAACGCTATCTTACACTATCCCATGCCCATGAAGGCCAAATTAGTCGTATCCCTCTTGTTGCTGCAAGTGACTTTTTTATTTGCTCAAACGTCAATGGATCGCAGTGAGTATAAGAACTGGCAGGTGATTGACCTCAAAGTGGACACCAACGGTGCACTGAGGTGGAAAACTGTTAATGAACCTAATAAAGCAACCATAACCATCCAACAGTTTAGATGGAATAAATGGGTGAACGTTGGACACATTAAAGGCCAGGGTGACAAGTCGAACACATACGAATATCGTATCACCCCGCATAGCGGAGAAAACATGTTTCGGGTGGGTTATTCGGAGCTTGCTTTGTTTTCAAAATCCATGCGAGTATGCCCAACAATTAGGAATGTCAATCTGGGTTATCGTCCTTACGACAGGAAGGTGCAAGACAGCATTTGGCTTCCTGATACTTCAATGTACGAGATTTATGACGCTTACGGCACCATCGTGATGAAAGGACGCGTGAAAAGCATATCAGTAAAGAAACTTAAGCGGGGCGCTTACTATATCAACTATGATAAAGAGATGGGAAAGTTTCTCAAGAAATAGAGTGAAGGGAGCATGAAAAAAGTAATCCCTTCAATAGTGTTTATCCTAATCATCCTTCTCTTTGTCGTTTGGGGGGCTTTCTACTCCACCATTAAGATAGAAGGCCGGGTTTATACTGTTGTGGACAAAGACACCATTTATCTTAATAAGGTTCAAGTTCATCTCATTGTTAAGGAAGGGTTGGAACGTGAAGAAAATATGCTCTCGTACAATCGGTGGTATTGGGCATACACTGATAGCAACGGTTACTTTCTTCATGAAATCGGTTTTGTACCTTATGAGGCTAATTACACGTTGGAGTTTGAACCCTATCAGTCTAAATACTCCCATAGGCCCTATCAGTCTAAATACTCGTTTAAGTTCAATCAGTTTAACTACTTAGTCAAGATTGACACACCCTGTTGTAATAGAACTGTTATAAAGAAAACAATGCGTTTCAGCAATCACATGAATTTGGAGGTCCGACTGAATCCTTACAATAAGAAAATTGATATAATCGGGCATCACGACGAGCTCAACTTTGACTGGAGCCATCGCCATGCTACAGCCATTACTTGGTTCATGCTCTTGTCAGTAATTTCCCTTCCATTCATCTTGTGGTTCTTTCCATTTAGATGGTTAATCGATACTTATCGAAAGGGAACACGAAATGGGTTCAAAGGGTTGAGCGCAAAGAAAAAAGAAGCCTTTCTCAAAGAGGGCTTCTGCGAATCCTGCATGGCCTATAATGGAATGCACTTTGATCGGGAAGAGGACGTGATGGGAATGGTTTTTATTTATGGAACTTGTGATGCCTGCAAAGAACCTATCAAAGTGAGAATAAAATAAACGAATGTTCAATTTGGCATTTATTTGATAATTTTAGATTTGCTCAATGTCCGAAAAGCAGAACTGAATAATGAAGATTGAAATAGAGAAATACAACACCGCCTGGCCGGATGCTTTTTTAATAGAAAAAGAGGCCTTGCTCAAAGTGCTGGCACCCGCCAATCCAGTGATTGAGCACATTGGAAGCACTGCAGTAGAGGGCTTATCCGCCATACCGGTAATCGATATAATGATTGGCTTGCCGAATTTCAAAGTGGCTCACCAGCTGGTTACCCCCCTCAAGAGATTGGGATATAAACACATCGCTAAATACGAAGAGCAGATGCCGGATAGGATGTTCTTCCTCAAATCCAGTGGTGGTGAGCGTTCCCATCATGTGAATATAGTGCAACTCAACGAGGATTTCTGGGATCGGCATATGTTTTTCAGAGATCACCTGCGTCGCCATGAGAAAACAAGGACCGCCTACCAACACCTGAAAACGCGATTGTCTAAATTAGCATGGGAAGACCGGAAACAATATGCGCTTGCTAAAGCGGCATTTATTAGGGCGATTGAGCAGAAGTATTTTTAATGGATGTGGGTTGCGGGTTGCAGGTTGCGGGTTGCAGGTTGCGGGTTGTAGGTTGCGGGTTGCGGGCTGCGGGT
>JAESRW010000030.1 GCA_016764395.1 Flavobacteriales bacterium | reverse complement strand
CGGTGATGTGTATAATGAGATGCTGGCTCGATACGAGGAGGAAGACTCTTTACTTGTTCCAGCCTATAGGAAACATCCCCACAATCAATATTTGTCCATAGCCATAGGATTTGGAATCTTCGGGCTCGCATTGTTCTTATGGGGACTGCTTTATCCTGTTTATATAAATCGAGCGCGGCTAAATTATGTTTTGATCGTGTTTTTGGTCATTACATTGCTTTCTATGATCACAGAAGATACTCTTGAAACACAAGCTGGGGTTTCGTTTGTGGTATTCTTCTACTCGCTGCTGTTATTGCCTCCGGGTGAAGAGTAGGATAGTTTTTCTAAAGTCATACCGTATATTTCATGCGTTCATTTCATCTGGCTTTACACAATAATTCCCAAAACCTTCTGGGTCACCTTTCATGAGACTCTTTTGGTGACCCCGAGTAAATACGCTTTCACCTCCTCCGGCTCAATAGACTGTATACACACACATTTTCCATTCGTTTTACAGTCGCTGCACTTCTTATCCAATACAAAGTGGGTTGATTGTTCTCCAACTGGAGCCCATCTCCCAGGATGAATTGGGCGCATGGGAGCGTAAATGCCCATTGCGTGCTTTCCCAAGGCCGAGGCAATGTGCAATGGTCCGGTACTGGCGGCGAGCAAGCCATCCGCCTGACCAATAAAATTGATGAGTTCATCCAGGGTTAATTTCCCAGAAAGATCGGTTAAGGCCGGATTATCTGCATATAGGTTACCCCTAATCGCTGCTCCTTCCTCTTTGGTGCCTGTCAGTATAACATTGAATTGCTCCTTGGGTAGAATATTGAGCAAGGCTGCATAGTTGGCAACACCCCATTCCCTTGCACTGCCCTTCGAGCGAGGGTGAATGATTAAATTGAACCTGGAATTGTCCAATGCCTTTTCGCCATCTGAAGTTAGTGTATCGCCTGCAGTGAATCCGGTCAGCTCTGGAATTTCATTTAAACTGACTTCTTCTGTTATGCCCAATGGTGTGAGCAACTTAAGATTCAATTGGGATTCGTGGAGGTCGGAGTTCTTTCGTCCCAGGTTCAGAAGCTTGTTACAGGTATTGAGATGATATACCCGGTGAGTGGTCCCAATGCGCAAGGGTATTTCGGCTTTTTTTGCTAATCTGGCAATCTCCTTCACCGGAAAGACATGGATAAATACATCTGCCTTAAGTTCGGTTACGGCCCTTAGCTGGTCCTTACCTGTTACAGCAGCGATTTGATCCCAATCGAGAAATTCATCAACGTGTTCACAATGTTCTATTAAGGCCTTTGTGTAGGCACGGCCCAGGAAGGAAATTCTGCAGCTTGGGAAATGCCTTTTGAGCATACCCGCAACCGGTAGTGTGAGCATCACATCACCAATGCTGTCGGTCCGACTAATTACAATATGTTTATGATCTCCTCTATCCGTTGACATTCCTTCTCATATGAATAATATTCTATGGCTTCCTTTTGAGCCAATGCTCCTATCGATTTCATTTGATCAAAGTCTGTGAGCAATGTTTCAGTTTTAAGAGCAAAGTCTTGGGCGCTACTTGGATCGTACAACAATCCAAGCTTTCCCGATTTTAAGATCTCAATAGTCCCTCCGGAGTTAGTGGCTACGATTGGTAAGCCTGATGCCAGTGCCTCGATTGTTACCATTCCATAGGTCTCCTTTTTCGATGCGAGTGCGAAGATATCAATGCTCTGATAGAAAACACCAACATTTTCCATATAAGGTCGAAAATGAACGTATGCCGACAATTTTAATTCCTTGATTAAACTGTGCAGAGAGTTTATAAATGCATCACCTTCATTGATCGTACTGGCTCCAACTAATAATAGGTGACAATCGTTTCCTTGGTCCCTTAATTGTTGCAAGCCTCTGATGAGCAAATCCTGTTGCTTCATCTTTCCAAAACGTCCAATATTTCCGATGATCAACGCAGTTTCGGGAAGGTCGAGCTTCTTTCTAGCCTCAAGTTTTGAGAGTGAAGGTTGCGTAAATTTCTCAAGTTCCAATCCCAACGGAACAATATGAATGCGGTCATGTGGGTACCGCGTTTTTTGTTTTAGCTGCGCTGCAAGTGTTTCCAGTGATACCAGCCAGGCATCCATTTTTGTATATCTAAGCGTATGGATAAGATCACGTCTTGAGGATCCCAATTGCATCCCTTGTTGGTAGATCAGCTTGATCCTTCCACGTCCAAATCCTTTGGCAATGCCCGCCACACTCAGGTCTCTAGGGTCCCGAAGCCATACGACGTCAACCTCATCCTTGGTAAAAGCCTTGCTTATGCTCCACGCTGCGCTAAGGTCAAGATACCTTCGGTTGCCTTTGATGGGTCTCAGGGTAAGGCCCCGAGCCGTTGCGTCAGCGGCCATTTTTGAATCTGGCAAGAGATACATCAGTACGGGCCATCCTCGATCCTGTAACCAGTTCGCGAGTCTAACCATATGGATCTGCAAGCCACCATAACTCTCCGAACTGCAATAAAACCCGATTCGTTTTTTTTGACTCACGCTGATCCGCTCTTAGTGCTAGGCTACCTTACGTTAACCGATTGTTCTAATATTTACGCTGATGCGCTGCCCAAAAGGATCGCGGCACAGACGATTTGACTTTTTCGCAGAGGATTAAGGTGTAATCATCCTAGACTGGCAAGCGTATGCGAAATTAATGAATTAAGATTGCTTCATCATACATGGGTAATTGTGTTAAATTTGCATCCGGTACATCTGGATAATCAAAGCTTTATTTTGCCAAATTACAGCTTGCCTATGCAAAAACTCACCGTCATCATTCCTTGTAAGAACGAGTCCCATAACATGGACGATGTGCTTCAGACGGTTCAATGGGCGGATGAGATTCTGGTGGTCGATTCCTTCAGTACAGATGATACGCTGGCTATCGCCAGGAAATATACTGATAGGATTCTGGAACATGAATACAAGAACTCGGCGGCTCAAAAGAACTGGGCGATTCCTCGGGCCACGCACGAATGGATATTGTTGGTGGATGCTGATGAAAGAGTTTCACAAGAGCTTCAGGATGAAATTAAGGAGCTATTGGGGGGCGAACCCAAGCACAACGCTTATTGGATGAAGCGAGACAATTACTTCATGGGCAAACATGTGAAGTACGGGGGAATGGTGGGCGATAGGGTAATTCGCCTTTTTACCAAAAGCGCCCGATATGAGGAAAGAAATGTGCATGCCGAAATAATGATAGATGGATCGGTAGGTGAATTGAAGGGAAAGTTGAAACATAATTCGTACAAGGACCTTGGGCATTATGTGGATAAAATTAACCGCTATACCAAATGGTCCGCAATGGACAAGGATGCTGCTACGGGCCGCATTGGCCTCTTTCATATTTTGATCAAGCCCGGATTCAAGTTCTTTCAATTCTATATTCTAAAACGGGGCTTTCTGGATGGATTTGTAGGGTTGGTTTTGGCGTCACTATCCGCTTATACCATCTTATTGCGCTACATTCAAATGTGGGAGCTGAGAAGGACCAAAGAACTGTAAGGTACCTATGGATATTGCTAAACTCATAACGGGTGTCAATAGTGGCGATGAAAAAAGCCTGGCCAGGGCAATATCTCTGGTAGAGAATGACACTGATGGTGCTCGGGAGATTCTAGAACAATTAGCGCCCAATGACGTTCCAGTAATTGGCGTTACCGGTCCTCCGGGAGCTGGAAAAAGTACGTTGATCAATGCTTTGGTAAAACACCTGGCTGATGATGGTAAAAAGGTAGGCGTACTCTGTATAGATCCCACCTCCCCTTTTAATTACGGCTCTCTTCTAGCCGATAGGTTGAGAATGGGGGAACATTTTAATAAAAAAGGTGTATTTATCAGATCACTGGCCACCAGGGGTTCATTGGGTGGTTTATCTGCTAAAACACTGGAAATTACAGATGTGATGCGGAGCTCCGGTTTCGATGTTGTAATTGTGGAAACGGTAGGGGTAGGGCAGTCGGAAGTGGAAATAGCGGGCCTCGCTGATACAACGATCTTGGTGTTGGTTCCTGAGGCAGGTGATGAAATACAGGCGCTCAAATCGGGGGTGATGGAAATCGGTGATCTTTTTGTAGTCAATAAATCTGATCGGGAAGGAGCAGATCGCTTTGTGAAAAACATAGAGGCTACCATACATCAAAGGCCTGCCTCTGATTGGACTCCCAAAGTGGTCAAAGCGGTTGCTACTAAAGGAACCGGTGTCACTGAGATACTCAGGGAAGCGCAAGCTCATTATGCTTCAATATCCAATGAAAAGAGGCCGTATTTATTGGCAGAAAAGGCTTTTCAGCTCATTCAGCACAGAAAAATGGCTTACTTGGATAAAACGGAACTTCAGGCCCAAATTTCTGCCGAATTACTCAGGGAGGACTTTAATTTCTATGCGTTTGTCAATACCCTTATTCATAAGTAGTTAAGTGGTGTTTAGTCGAAATTCCTTCGATTTTTCATTTCTATTGCAATCTGGTTCGTACCTTTGCAGCAATCTAATAGTTGAAAACGATGGCTCACAAAATCAAATTTGTAAACATTAAGGGTACTGATTTTCTCTCTACGCTGAAGGCGAGAGTGGATCATTATTTTGAGGAGAGAAATATATCGAGGCATGCCAATTCATGGATGGTTGTGAAGACCATCGCGATGATTTCCATGCTCCTGGCGCCCTATTTTCTGATCCTATTTCTTGACTTGCCTCTGTGGACCATGTGGGTGCTTACCCTAATCATGGGATTTGGTAAAGCGGGAATTGGCTTGTCCATCATGCACGATGCGAACCATGGCAGCTACTCTTCTAAAACATGGTTAAACAATCTCATTGGCAAATCCATAAATTTAGTGGGTGGGCATGTAATCACTTGGAAGATTCAGCACAATATTCTACACCATACATACACCAATATTTATGAGCATGATGAGGATATCGAGACCATTCCGTTGATGCGATTTTCGCCTGACGCAGAACTGAAATGGATTCATAGATATCAGCACATCTTCTGTGTGTTTTTCTATGGCTTAATGACGTTGTTCTGGGCGATTCATAAGGACTATAGTCAGCTTATAAGGTACAATAAAATGGGGCTGTTAAAAGGCTCACGTGGTTCGTTTAACGGACAGATGATTGAGCTTACGGTTACGAAGATATTGTACTATGTCTATATGTTGGCCATTCCGATGATGCTGTTGGATATATCCTTTTTGCAGTGGCTTGTTGGATTTATGTCGATGCACTTTGTTGCAGGTGTTGTTTTGGCTTTGATCTTTCAAACGGCTCATGTAATCGAAGAGACTGCTTATCCGGTTCCTAATGAAAAACATACCATCGAGAACGAGTGGGCAATACACCAGATGCAAACGACGGCTAATTTTGCTAAAGAAAACAAAATTCTTTCCTGGTATTGCGGGGGGTTGAACTACCAGGTGGAGCATCATTTGTTCCCCAAGATTTGTCATGTACATTACCGTGGGCTATCAGAGATCGTGAAGCAAACCGCTGAAGAGTTCTCCGTACCTTATCACAGTCACGGGACATTCATGAATGCATTGGGTTCACACTTTAGGCAGTTGAAAGAACTGGGCAGGCCTGTTCGTATTGCCGCTTAAGCAACCTTAGACGTTACTACAGTTTCCTTCTCGAGTAAAAGGTTTACCATCTCTATGGCCAATCCTATGGAGTTTAGGTGCTGTACCACAAGTACCAGTTTGTTCCTATCCTCCTTGAGTACTGATTCGTTAGGATGATTCTGGACGTAAGCAAGTACCTTGGTAAATTGGTCAGATTGATAATAATCTGAATCTCGGTTGGAAACGAAATAGCCGATGCCTCTTCCTTGTTTGAGCACCAATTTCTCTAAACCTGCGGCTGCACCCAGCCAACGCAATTTCATGGTGTTCAAGAGGTCTTTCACCTGGCTGGGGATGGCTCCAAATCGATCTTCCAAACGCAGCTCATAGTCGATTAGCGCCTCCTCGTCTTTCATTTCATTTAACTCTTTGTAGAGCCTGAGCCGCTCTGTAATCGAATTGACATAATAGTCTGGAATGAGAATCTCCATGTCCGTTTCGATCTGACAGTCTTTAACATAAATCTTGGGACCGTCTTCGATGCCTTCATCTTTGTCAAAAACATCCTTGAACTCTGTCTCCTTTAATTCCTGAACAGCTTCATCCAATATCTTATGATATGTTTCAAATCCCAGCTCATTGATAAACCCACTCTGTTCTGCACCGAGTAAATTGCCGGCGCCACGAATATCCAGGTCCTTCATTGCGATATTGAAACCACTTCCCAGCTCCGAGAACTCCTCCAAGGTCTGAAGCCTTTTTCTGGCTTCACTGGTAAGACTCGATATCGGGGGCGTAATCAGATAGCAGAATGCCTTTTTATTGGTGCGTCCGACACGCCCACGCATCTGGTGAAGATCGCTAAGCCCGAAATTATGGGCGTTGTTGATGATAATGGTATTCGCATTGGGTATATCAAGGCCAGATTCAATGATGGTGGTGGCTACGAGTAAGTCAAATTCTCCTTCCACAAACTTCATCATCACATTTTCCAGCTCTCGGCCCTCCATTTGCCCGTGTCCAATACCAACACGAATATCGGGGCATAGTTTCCGGATTAAAGCAGCAACATCTTGAATATTCTGCACCCTGTTATGTACGAAGAAAACCTGGCCCCCTCTGAATATTTCCTGATCAATTGCTTCCTTAATACTCCCTTCATTAAACACGCAAAGTTCTGTCTGAATCGGGTAACGATTGGGTGGGGGCGTATTGATTATCGATAAGTCACGGGCATTCATTAAAGAAAATTGCAATGTACGCGGAATTGGTGTTGCCGTCAGCGTGAGCGTATCGACATTTACACGTAAGTTTTTCAGCTTGTCCTTGGTGGCAACGCCAAATTTTTGTTCTTCATCAATGATCATCAACCCCAAATCCTTAAACTTGACATCCTTGCTTACCAGGCGATGTGTCCCGATAATGATATCGATCTTTCCCTCCTCTAGCTTTTTTAACGTCTCCTTTTGCTTTTGAGGAGACTTAAATCTATTGATAAAATCTATGTCAACTGGAAACTCCTTTAGCCTTTCTGAAAATGTTCTATAATGTTGGGAGGCCAGTATTGTGGTCGGTACCAATATAGCAACTTGCTTACCGTCTGTAGCAGCCTTAAAAGCTGCGCGAATGGCCACTTCGGTTTTTCCAAATCCTACATCGCCACATACCAGTCTGTCCATTGGTACAATCGATTCCATGTCCGCTTTGGTTGCCTCAGATGCCTTAAACTGATCTGGTGTATCTTCATAAATGAAGGAAGCTTCAAGCTCAGTTTGCAGGTATCCATCGGGACTGAATTGAAAGCCCTTCTGGGCCTTACGCTTCGCATAGAGTTTGATTAGTTCCTTGGCAATGTCTTTAATTTTCTTCTTGGTTTTCTGCTTGAGACTTTTCCATGTTCCTGAGCCCAATTTGTCAATTCGAGGCGCAAAACCTTCCCGGCCAGAGTACTTCGAGATGCGGTGCAGCGAATGAATACTCACGTACAGGATATCACCTTCCTTGTATACCAAGCGAATGGCCTCCTGTGGTTTCCCATGCACATCGATCTTTTCCAATCCGGCAAATTTTCCAATGCCATGGTCTATATGCACCACGTAGTCTCCCTTTTGCAGATTGTGAAACTCCTTTAAGGTGATGGATGCTTTCTTAGAGAAGCTTGTGGACAGCACAAAGCGATGATAGCGATTGAAAATCTGATGGTCCGTATAGCAGGTTAGCTTTACATGGTGATCTATAAACCCCTTGTGCAACGAAAGCATCACCGATTTAAAGAGATTTTCATGTGTCAGGTTATCCTTGCCAGCAGCAATATCTTCAAAGATGTCGTAGAGTCGTTTTATCTGCTTGGCATTTTCCGAGATGATTACATTGCTGTATTTTTTCATCCGATGTGCCTCCAGGTTTTCAATGAGAAGCTCAAAGTTCTTGTTAAATACCGGTTGAGAGATGGATTGGAAATCAATATCCACATCTGTAGCCCGAGAGGCCTTGCCGCCTAAAAACACATGAGCATGTTCAGCAATGGTTTCCTCCTTGACAAATTCTTCGTCAGCTGATTCCAGCAGCAGTTGATAATTGTTAAACCATAGTGTCGCGTCTTCTGATACATAAGAGAAGAATGAATCATGGTTGTTTGATGTGGCCCGTCCTTCATCATCTTCTTCATTCAAATTAGGAAGCAGGGTTACCGTATTTATCTTCTCAATAGATACTTGCGTTTCTGTGTCAAATGATCGGATGGAAGCCAATTCATCACCCACTATTTCCATTCGGTATGGGTGATCGTTAGAATAGGAGAAAACATCGACAATGCCCCCTCTTACTGTAAATTCTCCTGGTTCCCCTACAAAGTTGCAGTGCTCAAATCCAGCGTCAAACAGTTGTCTTGTGAGCGCATCAAGATCAATCTGTTGATGGAGTTTTAATTTAATCGAGGCGGCTCGGAATGCTCTTCGCGCAATAATGCCTTCATTCAGGGCTTCTGGATAAGTAACACATATTCCGATTGTTCTTCTGTTAGAGGAAAGTGCATCAAGGCGCTCCAGCGCCTCTGTTCTTCTAAGCACACTGGCCTTGTCAATCTGATCCTTGGTAGACTCATTCCGGAAAGAAGAAGGAAAGAAGAAGATATGGTCATTTCCACTCAGCTGTTGCAGATCATTATAGAGATACGCCGCTTCTTCCTTGTCCTGACGTATGAATATGTGCGTCCCTTTAGCTTGTGACGTAACTAAAGATCCTATAACCGCATCTTGAGAACCTGCTACTCCGGAGAGTTGAATGGTCGCCGTCTTGTAAGTTGAGAGGGCCTCCAGTATCTGGTTGATGCGCTGGTCGTCTTTGTAATAAGCTAGGAGCTCGCTGGGGTTCATGAAAACTTCGGTAATTTCTTATAGGTACCCTTATACAGGATCACCTATTAACTCACAGTCTCGGCGGAATATTGTTTCATGAACGCTTCAGCTTGTTCAACCATTTCAGTAGAACCAATGAAGATCGGCACTCTTTGGTGTAATTCTTCAGGTTGGAGGTCGAGAATTCTTTCAAAACCATTGCTGGCTTTTCCACCTGCTTGTTCAACGATAAATGCCAACGGGTTGCATTCATACAGCAATCTCAACTTACCAGAAGGGGAATCAGAGGTAGTCGGATAGATGAACACACCGCCCTTAATCATGTTTCTGTGAATATCAGCTACCATCGAGCCAATATATCTCAGAGAATAGGGGCGATTCGTTGTTTCATCTTCTTCCTGACAATACTTGATATACTTCTTCACTCCATCAGAAAAGTGAACAAAATATCCTTGATTGATGGAGTAAATTCTGCCATCTTTGGGTATTTTCATCTGGGGATGTGATAAGCAGAATTCTCCAATAGAGGGGTCTAGAGTAAAGCCGTTCACGCCTCTGCCTGTAGTATATACGAGCATGGACGAGGAGCCGTAAATGATGTAGCCGGCGGCCACCAACTGACTCCCTTTTTGAAGCATGTCTTCCAACTTGCCCTCACCTGATAAAGAAACGCGTCTGTAAATGGCAAAAATGGTACCGGTGGATACGTTGGAATCAATATTGGATGAGCCATCAAGAGGATCCATACAAACTACATACTTTCCGCCTTCTTCGCCGTTCAAGGCAAGATTGATAATCTCTTTGTTTTCTTCAGAGGTAATGGCACATACTTCGCCACCTGCTCTTAAGGCAGCAATGAATTGTTCATTGGCGAAGTTGTCTAATTTCTGAACAACTTCTCCCTGAATATTTTCCGTACCCGCTGGTCCTAGAATATCTACCAAGCCAGCCTTGTTCACCTCTCGGTGTACGATCTTTGCAGCAATAGAAATGTCACTCAATAATCGGGTAAGCTCACCCTTTGAGTACTTGAAATCTGATTGTCTCTCAATGATAAATTCAGTGAGCGTTTTTACACTGTGTGAATTGACTACCATATAATGTCATTTTTTTGCCTGCCTACCTGCAGCCCAGCTGCAAATATCGGATTTAATAATTGATAATAAAGAGCGTTTTGGATCTTGTTTTCAGGATGAAAAGATGAATATAGATCGCTGGGTTCCATACTGGGTATTTTCCGTATATCTTTGCATTTATTGAGTATCGGTGATCGACAATGAAGGTAACTATACGTAAAGCAGAGAAAAAAGATATGGTTGCAGTGCTTGGCCTGATTCGGGAGCTCGCGATATTCGAAAACGCAGAGGATCAGGTGAAGAGCACCGTAAAGGACCTGCAACGGGATGCCTTTGGAGACAACCCCTTGTTCAATGTAGTGCTGGCGGAGAAAGAGGGGGACTTAGTGGGTATGGTGTTTTACTACTATGGGTATTCGACCTGGAAGGGTAAGATGCTTTATCTGGACGATATTGTTGTTAAGGAGGCGTTCAGGAGGCTTGGAGTAGGACAGCAACTATTTGATTTTATGCGTGCGGAGGCTAAGAGAGCGGAGGCTAGCCAAATTCGTTTTCACGTGCTTAATTGGAATGAGCCAGCCATAAAGTTTTATGAAAAGAACGGCGTTGCTATGGACGACGAGTGGATTCAGTGCAAGTTGGAAAAAGAGGACCTTTGAAGGGGAGGAGATAGCTGTGCTGTTAGATGTAAGACCGCTGCGCTGTAAGATCGCTGTGCTATAAGATGTAAGACCGCGGTGCTGTAAGAAGTAAGACCGCTGTGCTGTAAGACCGTTGCACTGTAAGAAGTAAGATCGCTGCGCCGTAAGATTGTTGTGCTGTAGGAGGGAATGTGGCTGCGCTGTGAGAGGTAAGATCAGTGTGATGTAAGAGGTGGGAGAGGCGTTTTTTGAAATATCGGGAACGGGTCGTGTTTAAGTGGTGAATTAATTAAAGTCTCATCTGGAGTTCGGTAGGAACGACTAGATAAAGTACACTGGATTGAGCTATAACAATATTAAAAAAGAAACGTGAAAGTTTTCAAATTTGGAGGAGCTTCCGTAAAGGATGCAGATGCTGTTCGCAACGTAGGGAAAGTGATGCAGCTTTACCCTAACGAGGAGATTGTCGTAGTGGTGTCTGCAATGGGTAAAACCACCAATGCACTGGAAAAAATTACCCAAGAGTACTTGTCAAAAGACGCTGGTTTAACAGCCTCGGTGGCGGATCTTAAAGCGTATCACCAACAGATTCTTGAATGCCTCTTTCCAGATGAAAAACATCCTATATATGACCAGGTAAATAATGTGCTGGTTGAGCTCGATTGGATCGTGGAAGAGGAACCAATCAATGAATTCGACTTTGAATATGATCAGATCGTTTCATTGGGTGAAATGATATCGACAAAGATTGTGAGCGCCTGGCTGACTGAATCTGGTATTTCAAATACCTGGATCGACGTTCGCGATCTCATTAAAACAGATAATACGTATCGGGAAGCTCAGGTAGATTGGGCGTCCACCGCCTTGGGTGTAACCAAAATGATGCCTTCTGTTTTCAATGGCGGCAATGGTAAAGTGGCGGTTACTCAGGGGTTTATTGGGGTCACTTCTGAAAATTACAGTACTACTTTGGGTAGGGAGGGTTCTGATTATACGGCCTCCATATTAGGTAGCATCCTGGGTGCTGAAGATGTTACCATCTGGAAAGATGTGCCTGGTGTATTGAACGCGGATCCCAAATGGTTTAAGGATACGGAAAAACTGGAAGCACTATCCTACCACGATGCCATTGAACTCGCATTTTTTGGCGCTACAGTTATTCATCCGAAAACGCTTAAGCCTTTGCAGAACAACGGGATTCCTTTGCTGGTGAGGTCCTTTTTTGATCCTGAACAGGAGGGTACGCTCATTACAGGTTTGAAAAAGCTGCCTAAAGATTTGAAGACTGTTCCCTCATTTATTTTCAAAATTAATCAGGTGTTGATCTCCATTTTGCCGAGGGATTATTCCTTCATCGTGGAAGAGAATTTGAGTGATATTTTTAAGGAGTTCGCGCAACGAGGGGTAAAGATCAACCTGATGCAGCATGCAGCATTGAGTTTTTCTGTGTGTGTAGATGCAGACGCCATGAAAGTCCCCGATTTGATCAAGGAATTGGGCAACGACTACAAGGTTTTATACAACGAAAATGTTGAGTTGGTCACGATTCGGGACTATGATCAAGCTACGATCGATCGTGTTGTCACCAGAAAAAAGATCTACGTGGAACAGAAGACCAGGCAAACTGCTAGGTTTGTGGTTAGGGATCTTTAAGTCGATACAATTGGCTAGTTTTGAGTAGGTTCGTAACCTAAACCCTTTATCTTTCATTATTCCATCTTTCATTCAATTGCTATGCTTGGATATGTGCGTCTGCTCGCCTTACTTATCTTGACAACTACGCTGTCCCACCATCTGGTAATGGCACAACTGATTGTGGGTAATTCATTTCCCAATAATTCTCCTGACTCTCTGGTCCAAAATGTCTTAATCGCAAATGGGATCACCATCACGAACGTCTTATTCAACGGTTCCGCAGCAATACCGACGGGGGCAGATTCAAACGCCATTGGATATTTTGATGGAAGCATATCGAACTTAGGAATTGCATTTGGAGTAATTATGAATACGGGTAATATTTACGATGCACCAGGGCCTAACAATTCGGGATCTGATGGCGTGGACATCGGGATGCCTGGTGATGCTGATCTGACGACATTAGCGGGATTCGCTACTTTTGATGCGGCCATTTTGGAGTTTGACTTTGTGACCACCGGTTCCAATGTTTTCTTCAAATATGCTTTTGCCTCGGAGGAATACAATGAGTTTGTGTGTTCTGGTTTTAATGACGTATTCGGCTTCTTTCTTAGCGGGCCGGGTATAGCTGGACCTTTTTCCAATAATGCAATGAATATCGCGCTAATCCCTGGTTCATCCACGTTCGTTGCAATTAATACTGTCAATAATGGAACTGTCGGATCTGCAGGACAGGCGGGTGGATGTGGAGGCATTGGAGATCCTGGGCTGAATAATGCCCTCTACTTCGTGGACAATGAAGCACCGGGGCAACAATCTATACAGTACGATGGATTCACGGTACCACTAATTACTACCTATACCGTTACTCCGGGACAGATGTATCACCTTAAAATCGCCATTGCAGATGCAGGTGATGGTATTTTTGATTCTGGACTTTTTCTGGAGGGCGGGAGTTTTGCGGGGCCGGGACCTATTTCCTTCGTGTTGGACTCTGTAATTCCAGATACGTGTGGCGGAAATCCTGGGGGGAGTATCGAAATGACTGTACTTGGAACCAATCCACCTTTTACATACGCCTGGTCGAATGGAGATACTACATTGGATATTTCAAATTTAACTTCGGGAACCTATACTTTGTCTGTTGTGGATGGTCTGGGTCAGACCGGCAGTTTTACCGTTATTGTTGGTGAGGAGAAATTTACGATGCAAATAATTGCCGTACCGACACCTTGTGATTCTTCGGTTGGATCCATTACGGTTGTATTAAGCGGTGGCAATCCTCCTTTTACGTATTTATGGAGTGACTCTTTGGCGCAGACAAATAATACTGCTTCGGGCCTGGCAGTTGGCAACTATAGCATAAGTGTAACTGACGGAATTGGATGTAGTTCGAGTGACAGCGCGTGGGTAGGAAGTGAAGGCTTGCCGCTGAACATCGTCACAACTTCGCCTTCTTGCTACGCTGATTCGGATGGAATGATGATAGTAGCCGTTGGCGGTGGGATTCCTCCGTATAGCTTTCTTTGGAATGATCCTGTGGCCCAAACAACTAGTGCCGCTTCGGGTTTGTTCGGGGGAACGTATATTGTGGCTGTGAGCGATAGTGGTGGATGTTTAGGGATGGATAGTGCCACTATTGTTGAACCTCCGCTATTAATGCTCGATGCTGCTGTTATGGATGTCGTTTGCAGTGGAGATTCTGATGGATCGGTAATTCTAATACCGAGTGGTGGAACGACTCCGTATACGTATCTATGGAACCAATGTACAGGTGTGACGCCGACGGACTCTGTTGCTCCAGGTTTGGGTGCTGGTACCTGTTGTGTCGACCTGATCGATTTTAATCTCTGCTCTTATTCTGATTGTTTTGTAATCAGTGGGCCGTCACCATTTTCCTGGTTTATTGTCGCCTCACCTTCAACTCAAAATGCCGGTAATGGAGCCTGTAACCTATCTGTAACAGGTGGAACCCCTCCTTATCAATATTTGTGGTCAAATGGGGCTACCTCAGAAGATATTGACAGCCTTTCTGCTGGAACATATTTGGTAACTGTAACCGATTCCGTTGGCTGTTCATTTATTGACAGCGCGATTGTGGAAGAGGTTGTTAGCATCGCTAAGGTGCATTCCACGCAACTTCTATTCGCTCGGATTTATCCGAACCCCAACGTTGGCGATTTCAATGTTGTTCTGACTGTCAGCGGTGATTTTACAGCTGACTTGGTGATCAGAAATATCCTTGGCAAGGTGGTGCATGAGCTGCTTCGAATACCGATGTCGCGAGGCGAGAACTTCATCTCAATACACTCCTTAGATCTCAGCAAGGGAGTTTATCTACTGGAGCTAGTTGTTGGAGATTCTAGAGCGGTCAGGAAGATTGTGATCCGTTAGTCAGTCCCAACTCACGGATTCGATCTGCCAAGATCATAGAGATCTTTTTATACGATTCAAAGGACCATCCTGCGATGTGAGGCGATAGGATCACATTCTTTGACTTAACTAGGTACTGTACCGGATGCTGATACTTCCATACACCCTTTTTCATGAGCCAGGCGCCCAACTTATTGATATCAACCCCGCGGCTATTGGTCCACATGCCAAGTCCTTTCAGGCGCTCGAATGAAGCACTTTCATATTCCAGTACATCAAGACATGCTCCGAGCACTTTTCCCGACTTTAAATTCTCGACAAGGTCTTCTGTTTTAACGACCTTACCCCTGGAGGTGTTTACGAGGTATATATTCTTTTTGAAACGATTGATAAACTCGTTGTTGACCATAAATTGGGTCTCCTCAGTAAGGGGTAGATGCAGAAAAACAATTTCGGCCTCTTCATAAATGCGATCCATAGTGGATTCAGTGACGTAGTCGTCTGAATAATCTGATTTGTACTTGTCATAGGCAAGGACTTTCACATCAAAGCCGTGGAGCCGCTTCGCGACGGACCCTCCTGTAAATCCACATCCAATGATCCCGGCAGTTTTGCCTGTAAGCTCCACCCCACGATTGGATTCTCTGTGCCATAAGCCTCTTTTAACCTCCGAATTGGCGGTGTGCAAGTTTTTAAATAAGGACAGAATCATGCCAAGCGTGTGGTCTGCTACAGAGTCTTTATTTCCCTCCGGTGCCTTGATACAAGCGATACCCTGGCTTTCTGCATACTCCACATCAATGCTTTCCATTCCTGCCCCAGCTCTTGCTATGAATTTCAGATTCCGGGCCTTTTCCAACATGCGTTTGTCAAGTTCGACTTTTGATCGAATGACCACTCCATGGTACTCGGGTAGCAGCTCTTCAAATGTCTTTTCAGGAAATGAGGAGAGATCCTCACAGACGAAGTGCATGGACTTTAACTCCTCTTTGAGCACAGGATGGGTGCTGTCAATGAACAGCACCTTGAGTGGATGGTTATTTGTTGTGTCACTCATTCGAAAACAGACTAAAATGCCAAATACATATACCGGCCAATCACGAAGTAAACGATCAATCCCAGTATATCATTTATAGTGGTGATAAATGGTCCGGTAGCGAGTGCCGCATCTATCTTATACCGGTCCAGCATAAGCGGTACCAACGTGCCAAAAAGGCCTGCGATTATAATGACCGATAACAGTGCCACGCTTACCGTGATACTGAGTGCCATGGAGTCGCCAAAAAACAAGTTGTATCCCAAAATAATTAGAGAACAAATGATGCCATTGATGAGCGCTACTCCGAACTCTTTAAGAAGCTTGGTAGCCAGATTCTCCATACCAAGGGTGTTGTTTGCCAATCCCTGAACGATCAGTGCAGAAGATTGCACGCCGACGTTGCCACCCATAGCTGCGATCAGAGGGATAAAAAAGGCCATTTCAGGGTAGATCTGTATATCCTCTTCGTAGAGGCCAATCACTTTAGCACCGAAAATGCCACCGAGTAAACCGATGAGCAGCCAGGGCAATCGTGCTCTGGATAAAATCCAGATCTTATCAGATGATTCCACATCTTCACTAATACCAGAGGCCATCTGGTAGTCTTTTTCTGCTTCTTCCTTGATTACATCTACCACATCATCGATGGTAATGCGACCTTGTAAAACGCCAACATCATCCACAACCGGGAGTACTATCAAATCGTACTTGTCCATGATGTTTCCAACTTCTTCCGCATCTTCATCTGTAGTCACTGACTGCAATTCGCTATCGTAGATGTCGGAGATTACCGCACCTGCAGGCGATACCAACATCTTACTCAGCGACAACAAGCCAAGTAGCTTGTGGTCATCATCTACTACATAAACCGCATAGACATCGTCAAGGTCAGCAGCCTGTTTGCGCATTTCTCTTAGGCAATTGGTAATGGTCCAATTCTGATTGGCGACCACCATCTCTTTACCCATCAGGCCACCGGCCGTATCTTCGTCATAGGTAAGGAGGTCAATAATATCACTGGCTTGTTCTGGATCCTCTTCCTCAATCTTGGCGATTACTTCAGACTGTATTTCTTCCGGGAGCTCTCCAATTACGTCAGCTGCATCATCGGAATCGATATTGTCAATGAGCTGGTCGGCAATTTCTTCTGAAGATAGCGCCTGTAGAAACCGTTCTCGAACATCATCCTCGAGTTCCACCAATACATCCGCTGATGTTTCCTCTGGAAGCAATTGGAAGATGTATTTCGCCTCTCGAGTGGAGATTTCATCCAGGATCTCAGCAATATCGGCCGGATGTAAGTGTTCCAKCTCWGCYWTCAAAARCTCSTYATTYGAGYCTTYAATYGCCTCCTTGAGTGTGTGTAAATACTCTTTGGTTAGCTCGAARTGCATYCKATCTTGAATTRTGYSRTTTTAMRGAYCGYAAAWCMGGGCACAAAGCTACGATTTATCCATTAAATTGGTCAATGCAATGAAATCGTCAACGGTGAGTTGTTCCGCTCTCATTTTGAGATACTCGGATTCAAAATCAAGCGGTATTGGGAGGGTAAGCTTCARTGCRTTTTTTAATGTTTTGCGCCTATGGTTGRATCCTCCTTTAACKACTTTTCTAAAAAGCTTTTCATCACATCCCAGAACGGTACGGTCATTTCTCACCATGCGGATAACGGCTGACCGARCCTTAGGTGGTGGCTTGAATTTATCAGCTTCAACAGTGAAGAGATATTCCATGTCAAAATAGGCTTGCAATAGTACGCTCAGAATGCCGTATTTCTTGTTCCCTGCATCCGACACCAATCGATCGGCCACCTCTTTCTGGAACATCCCAACGAGCACGTTCACTTGGGGCAGGTTATCTAAGACCTTAAAGAGAATTTGGGAGGAAATATTATAGGGAAAGTTCCCTATGATGGCCAGATGGGGGTTGGCGAGCGTACTCAAATCATGCTTCAGAAAATCCCCATGTATCAGCAAGTCTTTTACTTCTGGAAGTGCTCTTTCTAAATATTGGATCGATTCGTAGTCAATTTCAATTACATGCATCGAGGCCCATTTCTGCATCATCAGCGGAACCGTCAAAATTCCCATGCCTGGCCCAATTTCGAGAATGGCCTGATCCGAAACTTTTTCTTGCAACGCCTCTACAATGCGAAACGCAATCTCTTTGTCGTTAAGGAAATGTTGACCCAACCCTTTTTTAGCACGCACCCACCTCATGAAACTTCTTCGAGTATTGTTCGGAAGGCTACAAACTTATCCTTGTATCGGTTGCTGTGTTCTTCTTGCAGTTTCGGGGCATATTCTTCAAAATAGCGGTTCAATTTGTTCTGGGAATCACAACGGTACTGGATGGAATAGGTATGTCCTTCGTCATCTGTAAGCACCTTGAACATTTTGTTGGATTCGAACAAGCTACATTTCATCACTTCGGGGATGTGTTCGCCTTGCATCCAGGCCAGCCAGTCCTCGTGAACGTCATCGTCAATATTGACTGTTACATTATAAATTAACATATGGGTTAGGTTAATGTGAAATTCTGTTCAAAGCTAGTACAAATCCCCTGGGCTGCCTGCTCAATATCGCATCAATGCACAAAAGGTATAATAATCCAGGTGATGTGGTGGATAAACATCTCAATATTCCACCATTCCACCATTCCATCATTTCTACCAAAGGTTCCCCACAGCGTCTTCTAGAGAAAAATCTCAACCAAGTATCAAAAACGGCCCTACATTGATTCACAGTGTTGTTTCCAAATCAAAAAT
>JAESRW010000199.1 GCA_016764395.1 Flavobacteriales bacterium | reverse complement strand
CAGCCTTGCATAAGCGGCATCTCCGTTAAGCCAGGGTCTTGATCAATAGGGTGGGGTACTATTTGTTAGAGAAAATATCAGTGGGTGGTGAAAGCTTGCATCTAGACGTTGAGAAGCGTAAAAAAGTCTATTTTCTTGATCAATGATGCCACCATAATTTGTGTGGATAATAGGAATTTAGACTTCAAATAAAGCGGCCACAATAGAGTTTTAATAATAGGGGATTGATCTCTTTTTCTGATACAAATCAAAGAAAAAGTATTTTTTTCAAAAGATTGTTCTCTTTAAAAGAGTTCGATCGTTTTGAGCGCATAAAACAAATTATAAACATGCTTTTCAAAATAAATAGAAGCAATAATAATCAAGATTATGCCCAATTATATGTACATCTTTAGAGGGGGACAAAACAAATCAACTTTATCACCTGAAGAATTGCAGGTACACGTGGGCAAATGGATGTCTTGGATGGATTGCCTAAAAGAAGAAGGGCAATTAATTGAAGGACTGCCATTTACTGGTGTGGGAAAGACTGTAACCCGGGAGGTTGTAACGGATGGTCCCTATACTGAAGGACAAGAACTGGTAGGCGGTTGTTTTATTATGAATGCCTCCACCTTGGAAGAAGCTTCTCAAATCGCGTATAATTGTCCTATTATGGTAGAAGGAGGATCTGTTGAGGTGAGAGAAATTTTGTCTGTACCAGAACTGGTAGAGAACTAGAACGTGTTAATAAAAATGGTTGGCCCGGTTTTGAGCAATCATACCGTGCCTGCTCATCAAAGCTATGGGCTCTTGACCCTTTAATGAGGATCCCAAAGAACCATCGGGTTGGATTTATCAGGTTGCACGCAACCACCTCTTAGATACCCTTAAGAGGGATTCCAAAATGGAAACTTCCAGTGAAACTGAACAAATGGCCAATGCGTCAGACGAAGTTTGGATGACAGATTTACCATCAGACAATGAAATTCAAGAAGAGGAGCTGTGCATGATGTTCGTATGATGTCACCCCAGTCTGGGTCTTGAGTGTCAATTAGTGCTCACCCTTATATGGTTATGCGGATTTGGCAATGCCGAGATCGCCAGCGCATTGTTAAAGAAATAGGATGCCGTAACTAAGGCGTTGACTGGGTGCAAATCGAAGCTGAAAGCCGCCGAGGATGCGATGCATATTCCTCTAGGAAAGGATTTGGAGCAACGATTGGCGATGATGCTTAAAATCCTTTATCTTTTGTTTGATGAGGGCTATTCTGCATCACAAGGTGCTGCATTAATTAAACAGTAACCCCAAACGTATTTCAACCCTGTTGAATAGCTCCACAGTTTTAACGTTTCGCCGGCCACCTTCCCACCACCACACGGAAGAGTGGGAGATTAATTCAGTTTGTCTAAAACCCAGACTAAACAGCAGTGCCGTGTTGTGTGTGAGGTAATTTCTGATCCCGATAACGGCTCCAGCCGAATAGCCTCCTTGGTAAGTCGGATTATTGGCCGCATTCTCAAAATTGGTCAGCGGAAGTGAATACCCACCACGCAGTGAAACAAAAGGTGAAGTTTTACCAGTGGTGAAATCAAACCTAAATTCAGCCAAAACAGGCGCCATAGCTATGCGCATGACCTCCACTCCGGTAATTGCTCCCAATGAAATTCTGTTCTCAAATTTATAGCCATTGGTAATCAGAGCACTAAATGAAAGGGCTCTTCCCAAATTATTACTACCGGAACCTACCAATATGCCGACATCCGTTATGTTGTAAAATCCCTTCTTCGGGAATGCGATTTTCTGTTTTAACACAATCTCGTTCTCTTTGGCGATCTTATCAATTTCGCTTGTTTCAAATACCCAAACATTCTGCCCATATGACTCGATCTTCACATATTCAGCGAATTTGTGCTCAATGATTTGGCCGCGAACAATGGTTCCATTTTTAAGATATACTACATCCTGTTTCCGCTCTTGTGCATACGTACAGGTGAAGCCGAAAAGAAACGTCAATAAGAGCAGCTTTTGAAAGACGAAAATGTTTGTTTTGAGTGAGTCCATTTTGTTCGTTATAGGTAAAAAGTTCATCATTACAGATTATTACTAATTAACACTTAGTAATTCCTTAGTAATTAGCACTTAGTAATTAGTAATTGTCAATAGTCGTCCTTGGAATTACAGACATACTTCTCCCCGTCGATGTAAAATCGCTCTCTAAATGCCTGAAATTTAAAGGGTAATCTCCTACCCGGATCAAGTCTGAAGAATCAGTCCGACATCAGATGTGTCGCAACTACGATACTCAGTTAATCGGGATAATGCTCAAAAGTTCCAGTTTATTAATGTTGGAATAGCTGTACTGATAAAGTCCGTCGCTGCCTATCATCATCAATACATTGTTATACGGAATAACATCAAATGCATTGATTTCCGGTTTCGTATCTACCAGTTGCATATTCCAAGGATTTGAGGAGTCAAAGATCTTTAAACCGGCATCTCCGTCACACAGGAACAGTTGGCCATTGTCAACGCCCAACCCACTCGGATTGGTCATGTTACGCGTACTCACAAGCGATGGGTTGGATAAGTTGCTGATGTCAACAACATTGAGCTCATTGGTCCAGCCTCTGCAATTTCCACCTGAACGCATGGTGACATAAGCATAATCTCCTTCAACCACTACTGGGTCACAGCTGCGCACATGAACAAATTCCGACAGATAGCTAGGGCTGGAAGGGGTAGAGACATCATAAATGAACATGCCAGTTTGCGATCCGATGAAGAGACTCTCTTCATATGGGAATATGGTTTCAATGCCCATTCCAATATTGATTTTCTCCCCTACAACAGGTGTACTCGGTGTTTGGATGTTGAATAGCTGAAGATCCGTTTCGCCTACCGTGTATAGATAATCATTAACGAGCGCAAATCGTGCCATCGATCCAGCTACACCGCCTGTTCTGCCACCTCGGCTGCCAACATTGCCATCAAAAGCTGAGAGGCCAGCTGTTTGCGTTTCTGAGAAGGCAAAACTTGGCCAGACCGGGAACTGTCCACCACATTCTGCATCACGACAAACGCTTTTTGATTCCTCCAATTTCCAGCCAATGATCACTCCCAAGCTTCTGTCGATCGCCGCTATAGGGTACGATTCATCGTAGGGTGGAAGCGCATAAGGAAAAACATCTTTATAACGATTGATCAATTTGCAGTTGGTAAGATCGCTAATATCCATTACAATCAAATCGGTAAAATTGTCGGCGTAGAGCACATCATTTTTAATCGCAATGTCAACATTACCTGGAATGTCAATAAAGGATATATTGACTGGAGCCGACGGGTTTGAATTATCATAGATGTGAATTCCCTTACCCACCTCACTGATAAAAATGAAATTGTCTCTAAAGTAGATTTTCCCAGGGCGTTGTAAGGTGTTTACGGTGCCCATTTCAACCGAAGTCCTCATTTCTTCATAGGGTTTGTAAATAGGAACGTTGGCCATTTGCTTGATCACTTGAGTAAAGTGATCCTGGCATCCCCAAAAGGAAGCTGCAAATAAAACGAAGAAAATGCCAATGCCGGTTTTTTTGATGAAGGTGGTCATGCGTGTAGATTTTGAGGGTTGGGAGCTTGAATTTAATAAAGATTACTTACAATAACAAGATGCATTGAATTATTAAAAGGTTGCATCAGTGGTCATTTTGATCAAAAGTTGCTATAGTACCTGATTGATATCTAGTCGTTTATCTTTTTGATAAATAGAATAGTGGCCAGTGGTTCTGACAGCACTGCAATCCCGCATATGGATATACAGGTATCTTCAAGTGGTACCCATTTCACGTATACGTCGATAGGTAAAACCTCCTTGCTTAAATCCAAGTTGCTGCTTTGGGGCACATTTCGAAATAAGTAGGTGTTATCACTCACTTTCAATAAATATCCCGGCCAACAGGAACAGACTCCCTGGCTTGAACCCACTACCGTCGCTTTGTCCAGGGCCAAAGGCTCAGGGTCTGAGCTGCAGCTGCTTGTAAGAAGAAGTGCTGCCAATGGAAAGAGAAGTACGTTATTCATTAGTCTTGACACAATAGCACTAACGGCTATCACCTAAATGGAAGCGCAGGCCCGTTGTTACATTGGGCCAAATCAGCTTGCTGTTTCGAACGTTGTAGGCATTTCCATCACCCACTATTTGGGCGGTAAGGCCCGGCTGAAGATAATAGCTGATTCTACCGGCAATGCGATAGTCCAGTCCCAGTCCTATTACCGAAGATATGTTGATACCAGGAATATTTGATCGAGTATTCAGCTCACTGATAACGTCCCCATTCTTAAATGTGGAATAGGTGCGCTTGGCGCTGATGCCTTTGTCGAATGTGCCTCCAATACTTGCGTAGAAAACAAACTTTCTATTGGTGATTAGCTTAAAGCTGACCACCAGTGGAATTCCAATATAGTTGAGTTTTGATTTTACCGTGGACCGTTCACCGCTGTCAACCGGTGATTCCCTGGTGGCGATGAGCGCCGAATAGGCAATGCCGCTTTCAACACTCCATCTTTTATTGATTTGGTAATTCACCGTTAGACTGGTGATAAGCGGGGGCAGATAGTTAATTGAGCCATAGCTGGCTTCCGGGGTTCCAAATAGCATTGCGCTGTTAACGTTATTGAAAGAGCTCCCTACTGAGTTATCCAATACAGACGCGTTGTTACCGGTTTCGGCTGTTGCACCCGCCATCGATAACACATTCGCAGCAAGTATCCAGCGTTCGGAAGTAGGAGGTGATGCAACAGGCTCAAGAGGTTGAATAGACTCTTTTGCCTCGATAACTTCTATCGCCTCAGGGGACTCAACGGATGCTACGTCGGTTGCCTCAGCAACTTCTTTCTTTACGTCTTGCTTCAACGATGAATTGTTGTCGATGTTGACGTTGTTGTTCTCCTTGGTGTATCTGGGCACGCTGGCGATCGCTAGCTCATCATTCAATGTACTATCCGCCACATCCATGATTATTGCTGAGCGTGAAGGCGGAAAGACGGCTACCGGTCCTTTCCCTGAAACTGCCCCATTCCCTTTCACCTCATTGTTGTGCCTTTTCTCATAACGATTCATGGCAATTGATTGGCGAATATCGGGCGTTGAGGTTTTTTTTGTCCCTTGTTCAGGGAGTGTACGATTTGGAGGAGTTGCCATGTTAAGCGTATTACTGTTGTTTTCTTCAGCAGGTATCGTTGGCTGTATCGGCGAAGGCAGCCCCATTTTATCCACTTCTTTTTCTAGAGCAATTGGAGCATCCCCATCCGACTTCATTGATTCAGCTAGTTCTTCGTTGTGAGCCAGGTGGTCAAAGCCAAGGTAGGAGAGGGCAAGTACTAACGAAGCAGCTGCAGCCCATTGCCACCAGGCCAGTTCTTTTTTCTTTGCGGGATGAAGTTCACGCTCTATATTGGACCAGATATGTTCGTTGACTTCTGGCTCGAAGTCTTCAAATGCCGATCTGAAACCGGAGTCTAGTTCGTCTCTATTTGTGAAATCACGCATGATGCATGCTCAGTTTTTGATTGATAACCATTTTTTGCAAGGTTGCCCTTGCCCTTGATAATTGGGACTTTGATGTACTCTCTGTAATGCCCAGTTTCGCAGCAATCTCCTTGTGACTGTATCCTTCAATGGCATAGAGCGAAAAAACAATTCTGTAGCCGTCAGGAATTCGATGTATGATTTCCAGCAAGTCTTTTGCTGAAAGTGAGGAGATAATCTCAGGTTCTTCTCCGTTTGAATTTTCTAAATCTAGTACATCTCCGCTTTGTTGTAAGGGGTTAAACTTTCTCATAGAAGCCAGTGCCGTGTTGACCATAATACGCCTTACCCATCCTTCGAGTGAACCTTTTCCTTCATACTGGTCTATGTTCTTAAACATCTTAATGAATCCATCCTGAAGAAAATCCTCAGCTTCTTCACGGCTCTTTGCATATCTCAGACAGACACCCATCATGGTTCTCGCGTACAATTGATAAAGCTGCTTTTGGCATACAACATCTCCGCGAATGCAGCCTTGCACAAGCTGCATCTCCGTTAAGGCGGGGTCTTGATTTATATGGTGAAGCACTGTTTGTTAGGAAAGATGCGAGTAGGTGGTGAAAGGTTGCATCTAAAACGTTGAGAAGCAGGAAAAAGTCTGTACCGTTGATCAATGATTTTCGAAAAAATTGTGTGGATAATTTCGGTTGTTAAATTCAAATAAACCGGTCACCGTAGAGTTTTTATTGGTAGCGGCTTGATCTCTTTTCTGATACAAATCAAAGAAAAAGTATTTTTTTTCAAAAGATTGTCCTTTTTGAAAGAGTTCGATCGTCTTTAGAGCATAAAGCAAATTATAAACATGCTTTTCAAAATAAAGAGAAGCAATAACAATCAAGATTATGACCAATTATATGTACTTATTTAGAGGCGGACAAAACACATCAACATTATCACCTGAAGAAATGCAGGCGCATATGGGCAAATGGATGTCTTGGATGGGTGGCCTAAAAGAAAAAGGGCAATTGATTGATGGACTGCCATTGGCTGGTGAGGGAAAGACCGTAACCCAGGAAGTGGTAACGGATGGTCCTTATACTGAAGGAAAAGAAGTGGTAGGCGGTTATCTTATTGTGAATGCGTCCACCTTGGATGAAGCTTCTGAAATCGCGAATGGTTGTCCTATCATTGCAGAAGGAGGATCTGTTGAGGTGAGAGAAATTTTGGCTATGCCAGAACCGGTAGAGAACTAGAATGCATCAACAATGATGGTTGGGCCCGGTTTGAGTAATCATACCGGGCCTGTTCATTAAATGCGTAATTTGTGATGATTTATGTCACAAAAAACAGAGCAGTCAGATCACGCTAACCAGGTTGTTGAACACTTTTTTCGCCACGAGTACAGCAAGGTGATCGCTGGCCTTACTGGAAAGTATGGGGTAGTACATATTGATCTTATTGAAGATGCTGTTCAGGAAGCGCTCATCAAAGCGATGGGCTCCTGGCCCTTTAATGAGGTTCCCAAAAATCCATCAGGCTGGATATATCAGGTTGCACGCAACCACCTCTTAGATACCCTAAAGAGGGATTCCAAAATGGAAAGTTCCAGGGAAACCGAACAAATGACGAGTGCGTCGGACGAAATTGTGATGACAGATTTACCATCAGACATTGAAATTCAAGACGAGGAGCTGCGCATGATGTTCGTGTGCTGCCATCCCAGCCTCAGTATTGAATATCAAATAGTTCTTACGCTGAAATGGCTGTGTGGGTTTAGCAATGCAGAGATTGCCAGCGCATTGCTCAAAAAAGAAGATGCCGTGGCAAAGGCATTGACCAGGGGCAAGGCGAAGCTAAAAACTGCCGAAGATGCGATGCATATTCCTCTTGGAAAGGATTTGGAGCAACGATTGGCGGTGATGCTCAAAATCCTTTATCTCTTATTCAATGAGGGTTATTCTGCGTCACAAGGTGCAGCACTAATTAAACAAGACCTGTGCTTTGAGTCTATTCGGTTAGGAAGCATCCTTTTACAAAACAAACACTGTAATATAGCTCCGCTGTACGCCTTATTAGCACTGATGTGTTTTCAAGCATCTCGTTTTAACGCGAGAATCAATGCTGGAGGAGAATTTGTTACGCTAGAGAATCAAAACCGTCTTTTGTGGGATCAGCGATTAATTGCAAAAGGCAATGCTTATCTTGCCAAGGCTTCGGAAACGGAAGTGATTACAGATTATCACGCCCAGGCTGGCATTGCCTATTACCACTGTTCTGCTGCTACTTTTGAAGAGACCAGATGGGCAAGTATATTGGGGCTTTATGATCTTCAAGCTCAGATTACGCCTTCTCCAGTAGCGGCGCTCAATAGAATAGTGGCCTTTGCCAAAGTACACGGAGCCCAAAAAGGCTTAAAAGAACTCGCCAAGATTGAAAAGGAGAAAAAATTACAGCAATACTATTTGTTCTATGCCATTAAAGGGGAGTTGCTGCGAAATGCAGGTGATTTACCCAAAGCAGCTTCAGTCTTGAAAGAGGCCATAAAGCTTACCCAAAATGAAACCGAGAAGACCTTCTTAAAAAAGAAGTTGGAAACCTTATTCGACAGCAAATAATATCCCCTACATGTCATCGGTCACGATACATTGAGACAAAGACGTAAATGCTCACATCCTGCTGTCTAACATTGAGCAGCGATTAGGTATATCTGGGTAAATGTGAAATCAGGTATGTCAAATTGAAGATTGTAAATGTCAAATGGAAAATTTTAACATGCCCCAGCTAGCGAACATGTTGTCCGTGCGAGTTTGATACTTTTTGTGTAAACCTATTTTAGGACGAGACACTGAGGAACCGCAGCATGCACGCACGGACGAGGACGTCCGCGCTAGCTGGAGAGACTTTATGTGAAGCCTGGATCCGGGATACTTCATGCAATACTTTTGTTGAATGGCTCATTAGAATTAGCGATTAAAAACAAGCTGTCGGGCTTCATTCAGTCGTTAGTCCTGTTAGTATAACCAACTCATCCCATAACCTTTTTCCTAGCACCTCGTCATTCATTGCCTTATCAGGTTTTTCGACGCGTTTATCTAGTTTGAACAAGGCTCCATTGATTGCACTGCGATCTTTATGCGAAAGCATCAGATTTGCAATAGGCTCACCAGCAACCACAGGTGGCTTTGCAAAGAAAACTGCCATTAGCCGATAGAAGTAGCCCGTGAGTCCGATTGACAGCCACTTCTTGTCTATCTCCGGATCTGATTTGTCGATGATGAACGTAGGATTGAATGCTACAGAGGAGATCTTTCCAGCATACCTTCGAGCCAACTCCGCAGCGATCATTCGGTGCATTGTCTTGGTCCTCTCGTATGCAGGATCTGTCTTGTGATTTCTGATACTTTCAAGATCATCCCAGTCGATTTCTTTATAGAATGGTGCAATCACGTGAAGGACCAATCCATCAGATTGCTGCATCCTCTCTAACAACAGCTGAGTGAACAGAAACGGCCCCATCACGTTCGCAGCAAACATCACCTCATGACCGCTGGGCAGAATAGTCGGACCATGTAGGACTGTGGTGACAGCAGACAATATCAGTCCATGTATCATCGGGAATCGGTTCATAGCCTCTCCAGCCGCGAGCCTTACAGACTCCATATCGGAGAAGTCGATTACCAACGTTGCAATGTCCTTATCCTCATAATGGATCTGCGCTTCAGATAAAGCCACACGGATAGAATCCGCCCTGGCTTCTAGGCTCTCGAGCTTGCGCCCGAGCAACACAACTCTAGCGCCACGTTTTGCCAGCGCGACCGCAGCACCTCCCCCAATGGATCCGGTCGCTCCAGTAATCAGTATGGTCTGTTTATTTGCCATCTTAATTCCTCCCTTTTTCATTTTGGTTGCACTCATTTTTTTATTTCTCCTATTTATGACGACTTCACCGCTGGAATTGTTACAATAAAGTATCGAATAGTCTCCTTTTTTAATTGCAGATATAGGGCTAAAGTCGCCTTATCATGTTTATTCCCCTAACCTGAATTATGCAATAGCATTACTACCCGCTTGATAAGTCACTATCTGAGTTGGATTATTAATCAGTTGATATACAGTATTATATGTTGGAAAGTAACAGTCATGAAAATCGGTGAATTGCCGAATAATAGCAATATTGAGTGAGGATAAATATTTAATATTCAACTAGTTATTATGCAACTCAAGATAGATAAAGTTACTGAGATACTTTATTTGGCAGATGAATTTTGTCAAGAATTTTCCAAAAGTTTTGAATCTTACTTAATTGGGAATAAACCCAAAAAGGCTCCTTGGATGTCAGATAGTAAGGTCATTGGTATAATGATTCTTTTTCATTTTGGAATCTTAAACACTTTTATCTTTTTTATGTACAGACACATCTTCAAGGAGAATTCCCCAAAACAGAGTCCTACAATCGTTTTGTAGAGCTCAGTCATAGCGTGTGCATGGCTATGACCTTGTTTCTTAAGACTTATTGCTTAGGAGATTGTACTGGAATCTCCTTCGTAGATTCAACATCTGTCAGATTGAGTATTCCAGACATAGGTACTTTAGTGGATTCATCGCTAATACAATTGCAGCTCTGTTTGCATATTCCTTTTTCYCTAAGAAGCCTGTCATAAAATATCAACCTGTCCAATCTAATCAATTAACTGTATTTTAGAATCGAACTCAGGTTTGTAAGTGTCAAATGTAAAATTTAGACATACACCATTTTACATCTTCAATTTGACATTTCTACGGTACGCTCTTACAGCAAACACAGCGAACGCTCTTACAGTGAGCGACAGCGAACCCTCTTACAGTGAGCACCGCGAACGCTCTTACAGTGAGCGACAGCGAACGATCTTACAGYGAGCNACWGCGARCGATCTTACWKCNKMSCKWYRGYKARCNGMTCYWRCWTCYYCCNCWNTNGTYAWCTGCTCCAGCATCCCCCACATGTCATCTGTCACCATGTCCATGTGATTGAACTGACCGGCTCCTTTCAGCCATTCACCCCCATCTATATTTACCATGTCCCCAGTTATGTAAGCAGCGTAATCTGAGATTAAATACGCTGCCAGGTTGGCCAGCTCTTGATGGTGTCCTACACGTCCAAGCGGGACTTTGGAGACAGGGTCAAACTTTTCCTTAATTGGATCTGGGAGCAACCGGGACCAGGCGCCTTCTGTTGGAAAGGGTCCAGGAGCAACTGCATTTAAGCGAATACCGTATTTGGCCCATTCTACTGCCAATGATTTGGTCATTCCCAACACGCCTGATTTGCCACAAACGGAAGGTACCACCCATCCTGATCCAGTGAAGGCATAGGTAGTCAGCGTGCTCAAAACCGTTCCTTTAATCTTTTCCTTGATCCAGTACTTTCCCATACAAAGCGTAAAGTTGTAAGAACCTTTGAGTACGATATCCACAACAGCGTCAAATGCTCGATGGGAGAGTCGTTCCGTTGGACTGATAAAATTCCCTGCTGCATTGTTGACCAGGATGTCAACTTGTCCAAATTTTTCTACTGCTGCTTTTAATACGGCTTCAACCTGGTCATACTCCTTTACATTACACGCCACTGGCAACACCTGGCCGCCCGTCTTGCTGGCTTCTTCCATCATCTCACTGGCCGCTTTCTCCAGCACCTCCATCTTTCGACTGGCAATGACCAAATTGGCTCCCAACTCCAGGAAGTATTGGCCCATGGAGCGTCCAAGACCGGTTCCGCCCCCCGTTATTATGATGGTTTTTCCTTTGAGCGCATTGTCTCTTAACATTCCTGTAGTGTGCATGGCTTTCGTTTTGGTGAATAGGATACAAGTATACGGGAAAATGGGAAAGCACTGCCTGTTGATTCATGCGAAATCCACGTTGCAATGATCCATAGAGGTTCAAAGAGAAATGGTGGCTGTGGTACAGACTTTAATTATTGCACTCTGGTGGTGATGAGCATTTCCCTTTCTTTTTATTGCCTTGAAAAAAGAAAAATCGCTTCAACATACCTCACACAGTACGCTTGATACGACACGAGATGGATATCTTACACATGTATGGCTTCTCCATGTTCTAGCTTGAAATGCCTTTGAATATCCTTTACATTGCGTGGTTCGGAATATCTTCTTCGCAAATTGGTCTTAGAGAGCAGTTTGACGAATGGTATTGCGTTAAGAAAACTGGGTGAGCTTGAGGAGTAAGGGTATCAACTAAACCAGAAACAATTTGACAACATATATCGCCTAAAAAACAAAATCAGAACCTTGTCTAAGAAGATCCGTGATACGAGTAAGCGTTTGAGTGAGATGATTGGGGTTGTTTCCGGCATGGTCTCACTTGATTTCCACAAGAGGGCCAAAGTCTTTAATGATGGAAGTAGTGAAGATCACTTGGCCCTTGAAATCAACACATTGGCTGATGAGTTCAAGAGTTTGCTTGATTCATGTGAACGCTTAGCCACAAGTGAAGCGCGGTACAGAGGGTTATTCGAAAAGATGAACGAAGGTTTGCTGTTCACCGACCCCGAAGGCAAAATAGTATTGGTTAACTCGAGTTTTTGTAAGATGATCGGATATACCCGAGAGCAACTCCTTGGCAAGAATAGATACCAGCTTTTTCATTCGGAGCAGCAAGGTGAGTACGTAAAAAAGAAGGTTGCTGCTATACGATACGGTCATTCTGGGCAATATGAACTAAAGTTTTTGACTAAATCGGGTTCAGAAATTCGAACTGAAGTAGATGAAACCCCCCACACGGACCACATGCAAAAATTCTTAGGGGTAATGACCATTGTCTCAGATCTAACTGAACGTAAAAAAACCCTGGCCGATCTTAAATTGAGTGAGCTTCAAAATAGAGCGATGCTTGAGGCTATTCCAGATCAGGTTTTTCGCATAGGAACCGATGGAACGATTCGGTATGTTAAACGCTATAGGGGCGACGAGATTGAGTCAAATGAGGCATTGAGTCATAATATACGGGACTTTTTCCCCATGGATATTGCATCCCAAATATTGAACAGTGTACGGTTGTCAGTAGAATCTGACAGTACCGTTAAACATGAGTATGAGCTAAATGAAGGCCATGGTAACCTGTTCTTTGAAGCGAGATTTACCAAGTGCGGGGCTGATGAGGTTCTTATGATTTCTAGAAATGTGACTAAGCACAAACGCTTTGAACGTGAATTATTGATAAGCGAAAAGAAATATAAAGGATTATTCGAGGGTGCCAATGATGCAATATTCATCATTCAACCTTTTACTTTGAAGTTGTTGGACGTTAACTCAATTGCTGCAGAGCGGTTGGGTTATACGAGAAAGGAGCTACTAAAATTAGACACCAGGCAGATTGATGTTGCCTTTACGGCCGAGAAGCTGATATACATCAAAACCGAATTTGCAAAAAAAGGTACAGTGATTTTTGAACATACGCACCGGAGAAAAGACGGCAGCACTTTTCCGGTGGAGGTCAGCAGTCGTGTTATTGAATATGAGAATCAACCAGCCTATCAGTCTATTGTAAGGGATATCACGGAGCGCAAGAAGGTTGAAAATGCGCTTAGGGAGAATGAAGTACAGTTTCGCAGCTTAATTGAAACACTAAGTGAGGGGATCATTCGGGTTGATCTTAAGGATAAGATACTCTATGTAAGCGAGCAATTTTGCAATATTACTGGGTATAAAGAATCGGATCTCCTGGGTAAACGGTCTTCAGATGTATTGTTGGCCGATCACGCTGAAAGAATGGTGCTTATTGCATACGGAAAGAAGCGATTAAAAGGAATCTCGAGCCTGGATGAATTGCGAATTAAGTGCGCGAATGGAAAGATTATTACGGTTTCCAACAGCGGTACTCCGGTTTATGATGCAGCCGGTAAAGTAATTGGCACGCAGGGCGCTATTCATGATATTACAGATCTTAAAAAAGCGGAACAAAAGGCCAAGGAGAAAGAGCAAAACTTCAATGACCTTTTTGAAAATGCCAGTGACGCCATTATTATATCAGATGAGAAAACACGCAATATTTTGATCGCTAACCAAAAAGCATGCAATTATCTAGGGTATGAACAGTCGGAGCTACTCGCTTTATCGTTAGCGGATATCGAATCAGGGAATGGGCAAAATACAGTGGCCAGTGCCGCGAGGAAGAATGTTGGGATATTTGAGCATCTCCATAAGCATAAGAGTGGAATGTTAATACCTGTGGAGGTGAGTACCAAAATGGTTGAACTACGTGGTAGAACGGTTTGTCAATCCTTCGTTCGAGATATTACAGAAAAAAAGAAATCTATGTCAAAGCTTCAACATGCGAATGACATCATTCAAAAATCTGCTTCACTCATTATGACCATTAACAAAAAGGGCGAGGTTATATATATAAGCCCGGCTTGCAAAAAAATGTTGGGGTATGAACCGGAAGAATTAATGGGGACACAGTGGTGGATGCGTAGTACACACTCTGATAAGATAGCCAATAAAGAACGAAAAAAAGCAATCGAACTACTGAAAAAAGGACTCAATGGGAAGAACTCGTATTTTGAAAGCAGGACGTATACTAAAAATGGGGAGGAACGATGGATAGCTTGGGAAAAATCTCTGACTGAGGATGGGAATTTGTTAGGAGTTGGATTAGATATTACCCATAAAAAAATCGCGGAAGAACAGTTGAAGAGAAAAAATGAAGAATTGGAAAGCTTCATTTACAAAGCCTCTCACGATTTAAAAAGCCCCTTATCATCTACGCTCGGCTTGATCAATTTAATTAATATGGTGAAACCTGATGAAGCGATCACTTACCTGGGGAAATTGGAAGAGTCCGTCACAAGGATGGATGAAATTTTAAACAACCTGGCGAAAGTCTCTATTATTCAGCAGGGGGTTCCAAAGACCAGTGAAATAAACGTGGATAGTCTAGTGCAGAAAGTCCTCGATGGCTTCAGACATATTAAAGCTTACCAAAATGTTGAGGTGCATGTTAAGATTAAGGGAAAGGGAAGCTTGTACTCTGATCCTGCTTTAATTGAGGCCATATTGCAGAACCTAATACAGAACAGCCTTGCATACCAAAAAAAGGGAAAAGGGGCTTACATCAAAATAAATGCGAATAAGCGAAGGCATGAAACCATCTTTCAAATTAGTGATAATGGCGTAGGTATACCCAAGAAATACCAAGGTAAAATATTTGATATGTTTTACCGGGCCAATGAAGCCTCCAAAGGAAGCGGCATTGGACTTTATATTGTCAAAAACGCAATAGAAAAGCTGAAGGGAACTGTAAATTGTAAAAGCAAATCGGGAAAAGGGACCGTTTTTACCTTAACCCTTCCCTCGAATGTTGAGAAGTAAACATTTTGATTTGATTTGTAACAAACGAAGTCCATATTGCGCATCTAATATCCAGCACCCAACATCCAGCAACTCGTACTTGGCACCCAGGCAATACTTACATTGATTCAAGCTGCTGATTTCAAATCACTTTCATGAAGCACGGCCTGATTCTCGCTACTTTTTTTTCTCGAAATCCTGAATTGAATAGAATCCGACCGGAATTCTAGGAGCATCATATTCATAAAAGGAAGTGTATAACACCACCTTCTTCTTTTTGCCTTTTTCATCCTTGTATTTAACCTCGTATGAGTCCAGCATTGCGAACCCCATGGCACTTTTAGAAGAGGAGTATCTGCAACAGCTGCCTAGCCTTGTGTATGTTACCTCATTTCCTTGCCCATCTCTTAACAACTTGAGAAAGGCCTCTTGCCCCCTTGGACCGTGGCCCACCCTGATTGGGTTTTCCTCTGTGAATCCGTAGGTTTTATCGGTGGACTTGTCAACCAGTAGCTGATAGGTATATTTCTGGTAAAGCTTGGACGTGGAGTCACAGGATTTTTCGATAAACTCCGGTACATCATACATGCCGAGTTCCAGGGCTTTTTTATAATTTTCACAGGCGTCATCTGGCCTATCCAATGCTTCCAGCACGATGCCTTTATTGGTATAAGTGCTTGCCAAACCAGGGTCGATTTGAAGAGCAAGGTTATAATCCTCCAGTGCGGCTTCTAGTTTACCCATTATCTTCTTTGCATACCCTCTTTGGCGGACTGCTTCTGCATATGTTGGTTTGATTTTATAAGCTGCTGTATAATCCTTTATCGCTGCCTCATACTTTTCCAGACTAGAATATGCAGAAGCGCGGTTTAGGTAGATCATGTGAATGTTCACAAAATCAGGGTACTTTTCAATAAATTCATTTAAAAACACGATCGCCTGCTCGTAATTCCCTCCTCGCAGCTCTGATATCGATTTCTCATAGAGCACCCGTTCAGGTTGGCCAAAGGAGATCATTCCGTTAAAGAGTAGAAGGGTAACTATAATGGTCTTATTGAGCATAGTCTGGTTCTTTAAAGTTAGTCACTTGCTTTTGATTTGGCTGTCGAGCAAGCATGTAAGAGCGCCACTAATATAATGAAATGTATCTCTAAGTTGCTCATCTGCAAAGTATTTACTGCGAATTGATTGCAGTTATACCGCTACAGCGAACTAAATTAACCCACGGTCTTATGGGAGTAATGAGTCCTCAATAAAGATCAGTCAGTTGAAACGGGCATGATCAGCCTCATGTCACACAGGGAGATAATCATTGGTGAGTTCTACTGCGCCTTCGTGAAGCTACTGCAGAACAAGGCCTGGCTCGCTTATTAAAAGGTAGAATTCACACAGGTGAAAGCATGGTTTTCGCGCAATGGAGAGCAAGAATGTAACTCACAGGGCCAAAGACGAAGTGAAAAGTGAAAAGTGAAAAGTGAAAAGTACAAAGTACCGAGAACCAAGTACGAATAACCAAGCACGAATAACTAGCAATTAACAACCGGACTTGCAATAAAAAACCCCAGTCCGCAAGCGAACTGAGGTTTCCGAACCTAATCCCGATAATGATCGGGAGTTGAACTAGCTAGCCATTGCTACAGGCTTATCTCCCAACATCAAGAGATCCTGTACCACAATTTCGGTAACATAACGCTTGATGCCTTTTTTGTCTTCGTAGGTTCGGTTGACCAACCGGCCTTCAATCGCAACTCTGTTTCCTTTCTTGAGGTATTTGCCGACTATCTCAGCGGTTTTTCCCCATGCTACAAGATTGTGCCATTGTGTTTCGGTTACTTTTTCGCCTGACGCTTTTTTATAGGTGTCAGAAGTAGCCAATGAAAGTTTAGCCACCACTTTGCCATCTGTTAAATCTTTAACTTCTGGATCTGCACCTAGGTTTCCTATTAGTTGAACTTTGTTTCTTAGAGTTTTCATTTTAACTTGATTTATGGTCGCCTGCTCTTTAGCAAACGTGGTTGTTAATTAATCCGTTCATCGGACATTTTTAATTGATGTCAATCTTCCCTTGCACTTTTTCGTCGTTCAGGCGAGTTGAGCTTTGTTTGAATTGACAWTACAAATGTATAGGGGATAGTAGCCGTGTATAAACGGATTGCTGCAATGGCACCAGATGGGTTTTGCGATAATTAAGTAAGAGGGCCGGAAGCGTAAAATGGATCTTCTAAGCAAATCATTCCATCCAAAGACAAGCGGTTCATTGAGACACTATTCAAATCCTGGCGAGAAAAAATCAAGTCTTTTGCGTTTATTGTTAATTTTAGCCAAAACCAAATATCAGTTGCTTTTCAATGCTTTGATGGCTGCTTTTATTTTTCCTTTGCATTCTTTCTTTGAAAGCCAATTAAAGAGCCGTTTGGTTAAGTAGTATTGGTGTTCACGAGCTTGAACCTATCGCGCTTGCGAAAGCAGAATGTTTATATTTGTTTTCTATGAAGAAAGTCCTTTACAGCAGTATGCTCTTAATTGCGACTGCATTCACTTCAGTTCAGGTGGGTTGTGATGGCGATCCTGAATTGCCGGAGCCCATTGACACAACTACAACCGTTAATCCTCCTCCTCCGGTAGATATTGAGCAGCTCAAGATGAACGAGCTTCAGGCAGTTGGAAGTCACAACAGTTACCGGATTAAAACCCATGCCCCCTTATTGACATACCTGATAGGGCTTCCGTCTCCGCCTCCCGGTTTAGAACCGGAGGAACTGGATTATACACACGAAACACTTCCCACACAGTTTGATTCCTTTAATGTACGCAGTATAGAAATTGATATTTACTATGATCCTGCAGGGGGGGCATACTATGAACGACAGGGGAATACGCTCATATCGGAACCCACGTCTTCCGGAGAACCTGATCTACTAAATCCTGGAATGAAGGTCTTACATATTGTAGATGTTGATTATCTGACCCATCACTTGACTTTTGTGTCATCTCTGACCACGATAAAAAACTGGTCCGATGCGAATCCCAATCATTTGCCACTCATTGTAATTGTTGAAGCCAAAGAGCAAAGTGTGTTCACAACGGCTGAATCTTTTACGGCAGCTGGCTTTGATGAATTGGATGCAGAGCTTGCGTCCGTTTTTGGACCCAGTTTAGCCCAGGTGGTGACTCCAGATAACTTTAAAGGAACCTATGGCACACCCAATGATGCTGCCGTAGCTGGTGCGTGGCCAACCTTAGCTGAATCCAGGGGAACCATCTACTTCGTATTGATGTTGTCAACAAGTCAAAAGGCTATATACCTAAACGGACATCCAGCTCTAGCTGGACGAAACATGTTTCTCTTTGGCGACTCGGGAAATGCTGAAACCGCGTTTATCAAAATTGACGATCCAACGAGCACCACTAACCAGGAGAAGATTATGAATCTAGTACAGGCAGGATATATGGTGAGAACTCGCTGTGATGCTGGTACAGTGGAGGCTCGCAATGGAGACAATTCAAAAATGCTGATGGCATTTTCTTCTGGAGCTCAGATATTGTCTACCGATTATTATCGGCCTGATGCAAGAGCACTCACCGATACCGCTTGGTCGGATTATTCTGTGCGTTTGCCCAACAATGATCTCGCAAGACTCAACCCGGTGAATGGCCCGGCCAAATACATAGGTTCAATCATCAATGAATGAGTTGTCCAATCCTCTTAATTGTTCGAGGTTAGTGGCTAGTGTGCTGATTACTAAGTTAGTTTACTGAAATTTTGCTTCAATTTTTTCTTTAATCGAGGCAAAAATTTCAAGCATATGTTTATGGTTTTAAATTTTAACGAAGAGTAAAGGAAAAAGGGGAGTGAAATTAGTGAGTTAACTTAG
>JAESRW010000029.1 GCA_016764395.1 Flavobacteriales bacterium | reverse complement strand
GAGAGCCCGAGATAAATGGCCAGTAGTCCACGGGGCATTCGATTCCAAATATCCAGTGTGATCCAATCTGAGCTAGACCCCAGAAAAACAGAGAAGAAAACCACAAAGGCGATATAAAAAGAGAGGGTCGCGCTCAGCGTCACCGCTAAATATTTACAGATACGTCCTACGCTATACCGGTCGATTATAAGGAGTAAGAACCCCACGAGAATGAAGGAAGGCCAGGACATCAGGACAGAGTAGATGAAGATAATTAAGAAGCCGGTCCAAGTGTCCTTGAATAGTTGCCCTAATGTGCTGGAAGAAATTAAAAGTATGGTCACCCATATCCTCCCGGCCATGGAGAAATTATGGGCAACCATAGATTCAAATACCAGGAACTTTTGCCAAGGCTTGGTGCTCATGTTAGGACGGTGTGTTAGATTAGGCTCCTTTAAGCTCAACCTCTTCACCGTTCCCATACCACTTGACTTTCCTGGATAGGAACATAACTATTGCCAGTACCAGGAATACGCCGATGCTACCGAGTAGTAGCGCATAGTCTTCCATTTGTAGTATGGAGAATAGAAAAATATAAAGTGCCGTTAGTACGCTCCCCATCAGGGTGGTTAACTTATAATCTTTGAAAATGGAGTGGGAGTAACCGGTGATCAGTGCAACAATTGCGGTACCTCCAACTAGAAAAGCGGCGTTGAAACTGATATGCTCAGAGAGTGAGATCAGCAATGTGTAGAAGATGCTCAAAGCAAATCCAACCAGTAAGTATTGCATGGAGTGTATTCGTTTTTTGTTGATGATCTCAACGAAGAAGAAAATGAGAAAGGTGAGGAACATGAACATCGTCGCATATTTGGCCGAGCGCATGGACTTTTGGTAATGGTCTACTGGAGGTAGAAAGTTTACACCAAAGGATGCCTTGTGTACATTCTTATCAAGATCAACCCATTGTTGAGGAAAGTTTCTGTTCAGGTGTAACACCTTCCAATGCGCTCTGAACCCGGAGCTGTCTTTTTTARKACCTCTTTCRTYWGGTAAAARCGCACCATCGAAGCTAGGYRTGTTCCAAGATGAACTCAAGGAAACATYTGTTTCTTTCCCTAAYGGAACAAAGTTTAAGCTACCGCTGCCTTTAATATCCAGCTTTACAGAGAAGTCGTAGTTGTTGACGGTTGAGTTAACATGGCTTAGATCAATATTTGTGCTTACGCCTGAGTGGAGGTCTAGGTTGTTTTCTATTCCAGGGTTGAAATAAAACTTCTCACTGTTCCAGTTCAGCTCRATAGCCTTCTGTATGCCACTCATGTCAGGAATACCAATTGAAATCCTTGCCTCGTTCCACTTTATGTTTTCTTCCGGAACTCCCCATTCGTCGAATGAAGGTCTGGAAAACTGTCCCTTGAGCTGAAGCTCGGAATTATAAACAACTACTTCATACAAGCCTCTGTATCTTATAGTTGGCTCTACTTCAGCAGTTATCTTAAGATCATCTGGCRAGAAGTGAGCATACTGAACTACGTGCCGCAGTTTGTCTTCGCTATCCCTGTAGTAGCTATTGTACGGGATGGTGAGCATAGGACCGGTAATCGTTTGTTCGTWACCCCACTTGGARCTAACCTCATTGACCACCTGGTTACTCCGCTCCTGACGTTCATAGATAAGTGATTCGATCATCGATGTCGGAATCATGAGTAYGAGAATMATGAAACCAATGGAGAATAGTTTCACCATTATCGAATCTCTGAACCAATCATTGAATTTTTTAAATACTGATCCGGTGTCTTGTGGGGCAACGTTTTCCATAGTTTGAGGTATTGATGAGCCTGCCTGTGAGCAGGATGGTTTAGATTTGATTAAGGTTGAAGGCTGTAAGTTCCAAGGATTCCAAGATGATCTGACGAGGTCCCTTCGATACTCGTGAAGCCCACGCAGGTTAATTCTTGTGAATGAAATATGTAATCCAACGGTACACTGGCAATTTTCAGGTAGGCGGGATACGTGGGGGTTACCGTTTTTCTACTGTCCTTTAATAAAGTAGTTTGCTTGAATCCTGTAATGGCTGAATCCCAGGGTACTGAATTGTAATCACCGATGGCTACTTTCGGGCCYGTTACCTTTTCCAGCAGGGTGGCCAGTTCACTGAGATGTTGGTTCCGYTGCTGATATCGGTTGTAAGAAGTAGGMGCGGAGGTATGGGACGTGACGAAGTGKACACTGGTCCCGTCGATAAKCATATTGCCCCGAATATTGGGAAGGCTKCCRCTATAGAACGATTCAACATCTGTTAAGGGATGTTTSGAGAAKACGGCKATCCCAAAGCAGCARGATTCCAACGGCAAGGAGAAGCTATACGGATAGGCATCCGCTAAACTTTCGGTCAARGCATTTTGCCATTCCTTGTTGACCTCCTGGAATGAAATAAARTCAGCTTGAGTAGMCTTSGCCGCCTTGATGGTKCCWWKGTAGTCKTCATTGGACTTGAGTACATTGAAATGAGCAATTCTCAAGCCCCCTTTTTCGGGGATACAGCTGGGTTCGAGGTCAAAAAAGGGAGGAATCATTGCATAGATGATGAGGCTTGAAAGGACGCCAATAACAACATATTTAAATTTCTTTTTGAGCATCCAATAGGCTGTCACAAGAAGAATCGCTACCATGATTTGTATAGCAACTGATTTGAAAAGGGAAAGGACCCAATATTCTGGTGCGAAGCACATAATCGCTACCAATGGCAACATCACCACAGCGAGAAGCCACTCTAGTCGTTTAAACATATTCTTTTTCGAGTTTAGTAATTAGATTGTGACAGATGATGAGTGGAATAATTCCGAACAAGCCAAAGGAGCAGTCGATCAACTGCCAAAACCAGGGAATCTCCCTGATATGTCCGGCGATGAAAGCCAACGGAAAAACCATGGTGCAGGCGATCATGCCGAACTCGATTACCCATTTATTCTTGATAGGATCTTTGATGGGGCCCCAGAATACCACGGCAATTACCAGGTGGGCGAAAGCCAGCCAATCCGTCCCATAAGCCAGGTAAGGGTAGTGGAGATTTGTTTGCACCACTGCTGTGTGAATTTTGTTGAACCACTGATCGATGGAGCCGTTGTCGTGTCCGATGTACTGGCTGAGCCAGTTGAGTTCTGTTTCGATGGGGAATGCAGTGATTCCGCTTAAAACAAGAAGGACAATGAAGCCCCAGAGTATCAAGCGGATCTTTTTAAGTGGTTCTATATGCATGGATTGGTTTAAAAGTACTTTGAAATACAAAGTGGAATAACAAAAAAAACGGGAGGCACAGAATTTTATTGTCTTCCTCCTTTTTTAATTAATTTTTCAATGGCATCTAAGTGATCAGTAAAAGCCTTTTTACCTCTGGTGGTTACCGAGTAAGAGGTGTTGGGCTTCTTACCAATAAATTGTTTTGTTATGCTGATATAGGATACTTTCTCCAGGGCCGAAATATGACTGGCTAAATTACCGTCAGACACTTGCAGCATCTCTTTTAGCGTCGTGAAATCCACGTTTTGGTTCACCAAAAGGACAGACATAATCCCCAATCGAATTCTATTTTCAAAAGCCTTATTGAGCCCCTGTATAATGCTGCTCATCTCTCGTACTTAAAGTACATCAATGTACCATAGATGATGTGCAAGATACCAAAACCGACGGCCCAAAATACCAAGCCGTAGCCAACATATACACTGCCTATTAGCCCTAAAATGATTTCTGAAATGCCGAGGTATCTAATATCGTTGAGCGTGTATTTACTGGCATTTATCAGTGCCAGTCCATAGAAGATGAGTGTGGTGGGAGCCAATAAATAAACCTCCCCATGCATGAGCAGAAACAGACAGTAGATGCCTCCCGCTACCAGGGGTATGGCCAGGTTTAGGAGCAATCTTCTGGTGCTGACATCCCACATGCTTCCGCCTTTCTCTTTGGTCCTTCTCCAGGTAAAGAGGAATCCAAGTGCAAGTGCTGCGGTAAGCACGCAGAAGGAAAGTAGAAATAAAAACTGCAGAAAATCCAGTCTTACCAACCTGGCCTCCGTAAATATGAACCGATAATACTCGGGGAAGTAATAGTTGTAACCGAAGTATCTAAAGGCAACTCCAGCGCCCACTAAGGCACATATTCCAGCTGATATGCCAGACAATCCACTTAATGAAATGAAGCGTGTGGACCGCTCCATCAATGTGCGAATTTCCGCGAGATTGTCTAAATGTTCTTTTTCTTCTTCCATAGTTGGGGGTTGAAAAGTACTTTGCTGGACAAAGTAAATGAATAAATATTGTAATTGCCAATGGGATTGGCAAATAATTAAATTCAATCTGGCAGTCGGTTAGCCTTGTTGTTTAACCGCTATGACCGCAAGGGCTGCGCACCTTCGTGCACCGTAGCACTTCGGTGCACAGGCGCAAGGTTCGCAAGGGGGAAATTCAATACTCCGTGACTTTGCAGATACTTCGAGCTTCCGGTAAAGTATCAAATGCTGATGAACCAACCCCATAACTTATATTGGCCATCCGAGTTCTGTATCCTTTGCTGGAAATTACATTATAAATGCAACACAGTTTGAAAGACATTGGCGTAGTGCAGGGTTTGTCATAACATCAAATAGCAGGGCAAAAGGGCATGACGGCTCTGTATCTACTGCCAATTTTTCAAGGGGTATCAATAATCAGTGATATTTTTTGAAGGTTTTAGAAATGTCAATTGTGGCATTAGACGCTGTTAACCGGGAAGGCTTGAAGAAATATCAAATGTCGAATTTCAAATGATAAATTATAAAGTGTAGATCACTTTGGCCTTTGATATTTGACATTCGACATTTTTCATTCTTTACAGCTGCTCAACTTATCAAAATGGAAAAGATGGACGGGCATTAACGCCGACCGCCAATTCTTCTAGAGGTATCAATAATCAGTGAGATTTTTTGAAAGACTTTCGAAATGTCAATCGTGGCGTTAGACACTTTTAACCGGGAAGGCTTGAAGAAATATCAAATGTCGAATTTCAAATGATAAATTATAAAGTGTCAACCACCTGTCTTCCGCTATGCATCACCTTTCGATTCATATTAAAGTTAGAGGTGCACCGGTTTGGGTGTGTAGTGAGCTGTTCCTACGTTGGGGGCCGCGTTTATAATTTTAACCACAGAGCACACAGAGATTTCACAGAGTTCACCAAGAGTGACTCAATTTTTCAAACCTCTGTGCTCTTTGTGCCTTCTTAGTGCCCTCCGTGGTTAATATATTGCCATGATTTTAGATGCTGTATCCTCCAATAAATTGCATCAAAAGGCCACCTCACCCACTCTTCAATTTGCGTAAATGTAGATCCAAGTACAGCCTTACAACACCCATTTCAAAGAATCAGCACAAGAAAACCATCAGGAATAGAGCGTTTCTGGGTTGAAGAACGGCAGAAAGGAAATTGGGGTAGTGCAGGGTTCGTCTGAGATTTTTCGAAAATTTTTCGAAGTGCAAATCGTGGCGTTAGAGGCTGTTCACCTGGAGCTTGAAGAAATATCAAATGTCGAATTTCAAATGATAAATTATAAAGTGTAGCCCACTTTGGCCTTTGATATTTGACATTCGACATTTTTCATTCTTTTCAGCTGCTCAACTAATCAAAATGGCAAAGATGGACTGCCATTTACCTTCTACTGTCAATTTTTATAGGGTATCAATAATCCGTGAGATTTTTTGAAAGATTTTAGAAATGTCAATTGTGGCGTTAGACGCTTTTAACCAGAAGGCTTGAAGAAATATCAAATGTCGAATTTCAAATGACAAATTATAAAGTGTAGATCACTTTGGCCTTTGATATTTGACATTCGACATTTTTCATTTATCACAGATCCTCAATTCATAAAAATGGGAATGAAGGACTACGAGCAAGCATCCATTGCTAGTTCTTGGGAGCATCGATTGTTAGACCGGAGGTAATCTTTCCGTCTTTCCCTTCAACACGCTCTAATCCGTGACCGAATGACAACACCTACAACGACTTCAACTTTCGTTTGATCTCTTCTGTGAGTTTTGGGCGCACACGTCCTTTATGGTAGATATTGCTCTTGCCGAAATCAATTTGTTTGCGGAGTTCCCTTTGTTTTTCAATGGGTAAGTGGATAAATTCGACGCATTCTTTACTGCAGCATCCTTCATATTTCTCCTTACATACATCACACTGGATGAACAAAAGGTGGCAGGCTTCATTGGCACAATTGACGTGATTATCGCTTGCTTCCGCACATTGATGACAGTTAGAGATAATATCATCACTAATGCGCTCTCCCATCCGCTTATCAAAAACAAAGTTCTTTCCAATGAACTTGTTCTTTAACCCTAGTTCATTGGCCTGCCGGGTGTATTCAATGATTCCTCCATTCAGTTGATGCACATTTTCAAAGCCTTTGTGCTTAAACCAGGCACTGGCTTTTTCACAGCGGATGCCTCCTGTACAGTACATAACGATATTCTGGTTGCGTTGCGTTTCCAGCAGTTCTTCTATTATTGGCAAGGAGTCCCGAAACGTATCCACATCTGGAGTAATAGCGCCTTCAAARTGACCTACTTCACTTTCGTAGTGGTTTCTCATATCCACCAACACCGTGTCTGGATTGTCAGTGAGTTCATTAAATTCTCGGGCRCTTAAATGCACTCCGTGATTGGTGACATCAAATGAATSATCAGACAGTCCGTCTGATAAGATTTTCTTTCGCACCCGAATCGCCAATTTGATAAAGGACCTACCATCGTCTTCAATCGCTATATTGAGTCTGATGTTTTGCAGAAAAGCAATGCTATCCAAGAATATTAAAAAATCATCGAAGGCACTTTTAGGTACGGCCATCTGCCCGTTAATCCCTTCAGAAGCCAACTCTATACGTCCCAGCACWCCGAGTTGGTCCAGGCCAGAATARAGGTGGTCACGGAAGAYTTCCGGATTCCCTATACGATGATACTTGTACAACGAGAGTGTAATGCGTTGTACGTCATCATTTGCCAGCTGCTGTTCGAGCAGTTTCTTGTCTATTCTATTGTGAAGTTCCACTTTAAATATCCTTCTTTTATCTGAGTGCTACTTGCAAAGTTATGAAAAGGATAGGTTGCTTGTAGTCGCTCTCAYTTGMTTGAGSYTGGTTSMTGYWRRGGAYTCAMSGWGCWTAGKCMTTCACKWWTATGSAGCACATTGGTTTTAATGCGAGACTGATTTTATACTAACACCGCGCAGATTTGCGCTTCTTGCCGATGGTACCCCGGTCAATTACTTTCTTGATATAATCCGGGGCGAGGGGAACCTTACAGGCCGTGCCACCCATATCAACGGATACCTTGCCGATCTTTTTTCCCACCTCAGTCGCTTTTTCCGTTAATTCCTGAATGTAACAACCAACGGCGATCACAAAACCATTCATGGTAAAGCGGACACGGTTGGGAGCCTCATGGATGGTTTTTTCAATGCGATTGAGCAGCACATCATAATTGGCCACGTCCAGATCTTCATCTGGCGTTAGAGATGCATAACTCGAAAGTGTGGACCATCCTGCCGATGCGATCCGCTCTTCGCTAGATGCTATCCATTCCAGGCCCAGTTCATAGCCATGATGGCTCTCCGCGGCTATCCAGGGAACCGTGTACTCACTGAGCATGTACCAATAGGCTTCATCCGCCCATTTGTTTAAATCGTCCTTTGAAATGGCCTTCTCATCAGCGATCAGGCCAGCCAAATACATGGCATCTGAATTACCGGTGGCGTATAAATCGAGTGACAGGTTGTGATCCACCTTTACCTTCTTCTGAATTTTTTTGAGGTCTTGAACTTTTACGCCATAAAAAGGCTCCCTGGCACCGTGCTTAATGAAGATGTTCTTGGTTCCTTCGTTTCCATAGCCTTTTAATTCCTTGAGTACTTCGTCAGCTGTCATAATAGTAAGAATGATTCATCAACTAGGCCTTTATGAGATGCGGTATATTTCCATGATCTCGTCTAGAATTTTACGAAAGTCAATTTTAAGATCGATTAATGCTCCGCTGCCTATATCAAAAACCCATCCGTGAACCTGAAGGTTTCGCTCGTTCATTGCACGCTGTACCGAGGTTGTTTTAAGCAAATTCACACACTGTTCCTGCACGTTCAACTCCACCAGTCTGTTGTACTTGGCTTCCTCATCTGTGATTTGCTCCAGTTCCTTCTTGTGAAGCCGGTATACATCACGGATGTTTCTAAGCCAAGGATTTAGAATACCTAAATCAGCATTTCCYAAYGCGGCYTTTACGCCYCCACAGCCATAGTGGCCGCAAATAACCACGTGRTCCACCTTTAAATGGTCTACCGCATAATTGATGACCGACATTACATTGAGGTCGATATTSGGAACCAAATTGGCAATGTTGCGATGTACGAACACATCACCGGGCTGAACACCCATCAAGTCTTCRGCYGATACCCGGCTRTCGGAACATCCGATRTAAAGAATATCCGGGCTYTGTCCTTTAGCCAAATCCTTGAAATAGTTTTCGTCGACTTTCAGTTTCTCCTCAACCCACTTTTGGTTGTTGTCAAATATTTGTTTGATGTCCATGTGCTATGCTTCTAACTTAAATTCTGGATTATAAATGATTCCAATAATATTTCCCCAAGGGTACTTAACTGTTGCTACTTCAAATACTTCAGCATATCATTGCTTGGCCTTCTCTAAGTCACCGACTTTATAGACAACCGTTCGCAGTCCTAAAAATGAGCTTTTCATAAAAGTATCTATTTGGGGAAAGGGTGATTTTGTCCATTCCGCCTATTATTTGGCGAAGCCAAGTTACAAAACACCATACAATTGCTGTGACTATGTAAGCAGGATTTAAGCTAAGTCTGTACTATCATTATGGATTTCTTTGCCTAAGAATGGGCGGATCACGTACCGGTATAGATTCATCGAGGCCAGGATCAATATAACCAATGGGAAGATTAGAATGAAGAGCACAAAATTCAACTCAACTTACTTGCTTGAGAGGTCTTCCCTCATACTACTTTTTCCTCTGCAGTACACCGTTCCCACAGTCAGGTATACGGTAAATAGCCTCTATGTTTTTTATCCCTGCGCTGCTTTCCTAGATCTCTCGAATGACATCATATCCGGTGATATTTCCAGCTTTACTGTGTCTATTAATCTTGGTTATTTTGTCATCTGTGTATTCATAAGTTTCATAGAAAACCAGTTTGTGATTGTAATCAAACACATTTCCCTTTAGAAACTGGTCAGCTTCATCACTTTCATAACTACAGTAAAATGTAGGCGTTCCACTAGCCGAATGCCAGGTTTCCTTGGACAATTGTCCATCGCTATATTCCCGTATAGAATAGGTGAGTACGGTTCCAGCTTCGGTGAGTTGAGTGATTTTTGAGAGTTGAGACTTCTTATACTCGTAGGTATAATAAATACCTGTGGGGGTATTGGAAATATCTGCCCACATACTTACCTCATCTTCTCCATGATAAACTACGACTTTGGATACTTGATCATGCTCATATTCGTATTCCCAGTACCATAGCGACACGCTATCTTGGTTAAACTCTTTCACTCTTATTTTTTGGCCATTTTCATTATAGTCTAACACCAAGTAGTGCTGAACGATACCTTCGCTATTGTGCTTTGTTTTGATCTCTTGCTTAGAGGCTTCTTCAGCTGGTTCTTCTAAAGGTGCAGCATGTTTGTCTGTCACAGGCGCATTGCATGCGACCATGAATGCCAATAATATTAGTACAGCGGATAGTTGAAATTTCATAGGCCTGATTTTGTGTGGGTTTGTCTTGTTATTGGTTAGATGACGGTATTATGGATTTGGCAAAATACGAAATCAACTGTGTTGATGCAAGGGATTTGACTGATAATCAGGGTTCTGCGCCTTCAATTTTAGCTCAGGCGCCTGCTTAGCTCCAATGCTTGTTCCAGCCACCAGGTCATTTTCATTGATGTAAACAGCTGAATTGCCAGGTTCACATAGTGTCTGGATTTGTCTTTGTTTTGGAGAGTATAAAGCGTGTTGGCATACTCGAGATATCCTTGTGCCAGATTGGGGTTTTGACCTCGCTCTTTACATAGAGAAGCCCCGGCGAGAAAAGCGGCATCTGCTTTTGCTGGATCGGGAGTTTTTTTCAGTGTCTCTGCGATTCCCAGCGCATAATAGGCCAAAACATCCCATCCTTTCCATCCCTTTACGGACCATTCAAGACACTTTTGGGCTGCTTCAATTGCATCTTCTGATTTGTTGGCGCGCGCATAGCAGTACGCCAATGAACCGTATATGATAGGATACAGCAAAAAGAACTGATTCTTTTCAATCATGGAAGCACTCTTCTCAAGGCTTATTAACCCTTGCTGGTCTCCATGCATGCACATGGCGTATCCCCCAAACCCAGTTCCAACAATAAACGGTATGATATCTCCTAGCGGTTGAGCAATTATGTTGGTTTGAATGCTGGCTTCAATACCCTCCTCCCAGTTTCCTTGTAAGCAATGACTGCAACCCAGCCACATATAGGAAACTGCTTTTCTGCTTAAGTGTTCCGTCTTTTCCACAATCTCAACTGCTTGTTCGCTGTAGGCCATGGCCTTCTCAAAATCTCCTGTGCAAGAAAGCGACTGGCCCAATACGCTAGCGGCCCCTGCCATTTCAATCATCTCACCTATCTCCTCATTAAGGTCCATGGCCTTTTTAAGGTTTTCATTGGCCTTGGCATAGTTAACATCAAATACATATACGCGCCCGATTGCTGAATAGGTTTGGGCTAGGAGCGCGTGCTCATTGCATCGTTTGGCTACCTCAATACTTTCTGTAAAATGATCGATGGCTTTCTTGAGACTTCCGGTGATAACAGCTTTTTGTCCGAACCAGTAACTCAATTGGGCGATCTTGGGCGCATCATTTAGACTCTTTGCATGCGCCATAGAAATTTTCAAGATGCTTATAAACTCTTCTGGTCCTGAAAAATGGGAGATTTCAGCCCATTTCAGACTTATGTCGACATATTTGCTTCTCCATGCCGTTCCTTGCTCCGCTGCATTTGATTCTATTAGGCCCATTGCCTCTTTGTAGTAGGTGCGCGCCTCCACTAGTGATAACTTTGTTGTCGCTTTATCGCCAGCCAATTCAAGATAATGAAGCGCTTGTTTCAGATCTGAACTTTTACTATAGTGATAGGCAAGCATTTCGAATTGCTCTTCCAAACGTTCGGCATAGAGCAATTCAATGGTCTCTCCAACAAGGTGGTGTAGCAATAAGCGTTGTTTTTTTAAGAGTGTTTGATAGGTAACTTCCTGTGTAATGACATGATTGAATTGGTAAGTCTTTTCCGGAACATGTTCTATTTCCCTAATCAGCTCAGAGTCCTGGAGATTTGCCAGAGAAGAGGATAAGTCTTTTGCCCTCGCGGTTATATGCTCTAAAATCGGCACTAAAAACTCTCTGCCTATCACGGAGGCCAGGCCAAGTACCTCCTTTGATTCAGCATAGAGGAGATCCAGCTTACTGCGGATTACTGCCTGAACGGATTCTGGGAAAGTGATTTGTGCTATAGGTCTTTGTAAGCTGATTCTCCCATCTTCAACCAATACGGTCTCCTCTTTGCTAAACAGATCACACAATTCTTCAATAAAAAATGGGTTGCCTCCACTGTGTCGAAAGATATGGGTGATAAACTCTGGCGGAATATCCTTTACACCATAAATTGACTGAATCATTGAACGAACACTCTCCTCGCTAACTGAATTGAGTTGAATAGTGCTCATGCATGGATTTTGCTTCCATCTCGGAATATACTCTGGACGGTATAACACTACAACCATCAGTTGTAAGGAGGATATAACCTCTAAATGCTTCATCAAAGTTGCATCAGATGCTTCATCAGACCAGTGCCAGTCCTCCAGAACCCAGACTTTTGTCATCTGCTTTTTGTTCATCGTATTCAGGACAACCAATGCTTCCTGTATCGCTTGTTTCAGTTTTTCACCCGATAGTTCTTTGTTGAGCGAATATTGCTCTGTGGGGATTGAAAGTAAATGTAAAAGAGCGGGTAGGTGCTGCTCTAAATCAGTATCCATAGAGCGTAGGGCGGTCACCACTTTCTCATGCAACACACCCGGGGCATCCTCTTCACCCAACTGTAAATCCCTCCTCATTGCATCCAGAAATGGGAAATAAGGGGTAGAGATTCCATGGGATTGACACCGTCCTTCCAATACCGTAATTTTATCTCCATCCAGGGATTGAAGGAACTCATAAATGAGCCGACTCTTGCCCAAACCTGCAGCTCCGCACACGGTTACTATTTGTCCTTTACCCTGAATGGCTTTATTTAAACAAGCATTTAAAGTGGCTAACTCTTCGTCCCTTCCAATTAATTTGGTAAATCCACGCTGCCGGGATGCTTCAATACGGGTTTCTATTTCAGTTTTACCTAAAATTCGGTATGGAATCATGGATTCAGCTTTTCCCTTCATTTTAACCGGTTGGAGCGCCTCTGTTTTAAAAAATGGGGAGATCAATATTTGTGTGTGTGGGCTGACCAGAATTTCATCTTTGTCTGCTTTGGATTGAAGTCGAGCGCCGGTATTTACGGTATCGCCCGTTAGTCCAATCTTCCCGTCACGTGCATCCCATGYGGCAGTGATGATCAATCCCGTGTTGATGCCACTGTGCATGGTTAGCGGCTCACCAATTAGTGGTTCTACCTCCTTGCTTAAGCTGTTTACAACTCGGTGCAATGCGAGTGCAGCGTTTACGGCACGAACTGGATCATCTTCATGGGCGTTAGGGATGCCGAATAATGCCACCACCTCATCACCGACAAACTGATTGACAGATCCGCCACAGTCTTCAACAATCCGGATCGCTTCAGCCTTGATTTTTTTCATGAGCTCCAAGACCTCTTCTGGGGCGAGCTTCTCATTCATTGACGTATAACCGCTTAGATCAGAAAATAATATAGTCGCCTGTCTGCGTTCTCCGGCTGATTGAGGTACTTTAGAAGCTTCGCTTTCCAAAGCTGAAATTTGTTCTTTAACCGCTTTTAATGAGAGATCAACTGCTGTGTCTCCAAGGGTCGCGCGTTGCGTCTCTAAGGAAACCAAGGCGGCCTTTAAGCGCGTTATTTCTTCATCTGGTGAGATCACAAAATACTAGAATGAATATTTTCAAGTTCATGGGTGTGCTGCTAAGCTGATTTGAGAATAATACCCTGAAACTAAGTAATAAATTGTTTAGTTGTTTTACTTGTTTAGGTGATCTATAATAATAGCATTAAATTTACTTTAATAATTGGGTAGCACTCTTATCCAGTTAATTGAAGATATGGCAAAAAAATCTGACCTACTCGAGCAAGCTGATAAATATGTCTTTGAGCTGTTCACAGAGAAACAGCGAGATTGGCAGCTGTATCACAACTACGACCATACCAAACACGTAGTTGATGCCGCGGAGGAGATTGGGAAAGGCGCAGGCCTAGAGGAGAAAGATCTTGACGTGGTAATGTTGGCGGCCTGGTTACATGATACTGGATATGTAGAGCTAAAAGAGGGACATGAAGCCGCGAGTATCAAGATTGCCAAGGAGTTCCTGATTCAAGCGGGTTGTGATGAAATATTGCAGAAACAGGTATATGATTGTATAGAGGCCACTAAGATGCCTCAAAGTCCTCAAAATGTTTTGGAGCAAGTAATTTGCGATGCTGATTTAGCCGGTTTGGGAAGCGCTGATTTTGAAGACAGAAGCAAGCTGTTGAAGACGGAAATTGAATTGGAAAGAGGTGCCGCGTTTGTCAATGAGGAGTGGTTTGAAATGGAACTGGAGTTCATGTCAAACCACAACTATCATACAAAATATGCCCAAACAACTTATAATTCCCAGAAAAATAAGAACCTAGCCAAGCGGCATGCAGACTTCAAGAAGGCAAAGTCGAAACGGGAAGAAGCAGAGAAAAAGCAAGCGATAAAAGAGAAGGAGCTCAAGCGCAAGGAAGAAAAGGCCGCTATTCCGGAAAAGGGCATCGAGACTATGTTTAGAGTTACTCTTAAAAATCACGTTGAGTTCTCAGCCATAGCGGATAACAAGGCCAACATTATGCTGAGTATCAATGCCATTATTATTTCGATCACGGTAAGTGGCCTGATACCGCGTTTCAGTGAACATCCGCATTTGATCTTTCCTGCTTCTCTATTGTTAACGGTTTGTTTGCTTACCATCATATTTGCAACCCTTTCCACAAAACCAAAGATTACCGAGGGCCGATTTACCAAGGAAGACATTAAAAACAAAACTTCGAATCTGCTGTTTTTTGGCAATTTCCATAGTATGTCTCTGGAAGAATTCGAGTGGGGAATAAAAGAGATGATGAAGGACAAAGAATTCCTTTACAGCTCGTTGATCAAAGACTTGTATTATCTGGGGAGGGTGCTGAATAAGAAGTACAAGTACTTACGACTTTGCTACCTGGTTTTCATGTATGGGATGGTGCTGGCGGTGATCGTATTTAGCATAGCAATCGCCACGCATCATTAGAAACTAGGATTAATAAAAGACAAGTAACTAATGAGTATAGATAAAATTCAAGATTCAAATTAACCGCGATGAACGCAATAGAGACGCAAGGGGCGCAAATCCTTTTCGTTTAAGCCAGTTTTTAACTTAGACTGCGTAGTTAAAAATACATTTCCCTAATTGATCTAATAATGGCCAGTTCCCCCAAAGAATTCTACGACCGCGATATTTCCTGGTTGTCTTTTAATTACCGAGTGTTGCAGGAGGCAAAGAATCCGGAAGTGCCACTTGTAGAGCGCTTGCGTTTTTTAGCTATTTATTCTTCCAATTTAGATGAGTTTTATAGAGTGAGAGTGGCCACGCATAGAAGGCTTATGCGCCTTGAAAGTGAAGATTTAAAAAGTATCAGTAAAAAAGCAAAGAGATTAGTAAAAAAAATAAACAAGCGGGTAAATAAGCAACAGGATGAGTTTGGTGAGATATTCAGGGAACAATTGATTCCCAGCCTTGCAAAAGAGAATATATTGCTTGTGAATGATCAGCAGCTCAGTAAGTCCCAGTCCACTTTTGTTAGAGATTATTTTAAGAAACAGGTAAGGCCCCTTCTGAGCAAACAAAATATTGACCTTGGGGCAAAAGAGGTATTTTTACAGGATAAAGTACTGTATTTCGCGGTAAGGGTAAGCGGAAAGAAGAACGGTACAGTTGAGGAGAATTTAGTAATCAATATTCCTTCGGATAAGATCTCCCGGTTTTTGGTGATCCCGGATGAGAAGAAGCACTTGGTTATTCAGCTTGATGATGTTGTGCGGCTGAGCCTTGATCTTATTTTTCCAAATAGGAAGATCATCCATTGTTATTCCATTAAACTTTCCCGTGACGCTGAGCTTCATCTGGATGACGCGATGGGCAAGAATACCAGGGAGAAAATAATGAAAAGTCTGGGCAACCGGACCACAGGAATTCCTTCCAGGTTTCTATATGATTCTGAAATGCCTGCTGAATTCCTGAAGTTTCTGTACAAAGCCTTCTCACTAGAAAGGGAGGACCTGATTCCCGGTGGACGATATCATAATTTTGATCAGTTCTTCGGATTTCCATCACCCAGTAAACCGTCACTGGAATATGAGCCCTATCCGCATTTGCCCTGTGTTACCTTGGACAAGGCGGATTCGATATTTGAAGCAATTTCTGAGCGAGATCACATGCTTCATTTTCCCTACCAGTCATATGAATATGTGTTAAAGTTTCTAGACTCCGCGGCTGAAGATCCTTCGGTAAAATCCATTAAAATAACCTTGTACAGAGTGGCCAGTGATTCAAGAGTAGCAAGAGCGCTCATTAAAGCGGGAGAAAATGGAAAAGAGGTGTTGGTCTTCGCAGAGGTCAAGGCGCGCTTTGATGAGAGCTCCAATATCTTTTGGGGAGATCGGATGGAAGCAGCWGGCTGCAAGGTGATCTACAGCTTTGATGCGTTGAAGGTCCATACTAAAATATGTGTGGTGACCCGGAAAGAGGGGGCTAAACTGGTGCGATATTCATACYTGGGTACAGGAAACTTCAATGAGAAAACTGCAAGCATCTATTGCGATCATGGACTGTTCACCAAAGATCAGAATTTGGGCGATGAAGTAGAAAAGGTATTTGGCTATTTGAGTGATACGAAAAAACACCCCACATTTGAATACTTATTGGTTGCTCCTTTTGATATGCGGGCCAAGTTTGAGGCATTGATCGATAATGAAATTGCCAATGCTGAAGCGGGAAAGAAAGCCAGTATGGTGTTGAAAATGAACAGCCTGGAGGATCGAAAAATGATTCGTAAGATTTACGAGGCCAGTAGGGCAGGCGTGAAGGTTCGGATTATTGTAAGGGGGATTTGTTGTCTGATTCCTGGTGTGAAAGGGATGAGCAAAAAGGTGAAGGTTTACAGCATTATTGATCGCTACCTAGAGCACGGCCGAATGTACCTATTTCACAATGATGGAGACGAACTGATCTATTTGGCTTCAGCAGATTGGATGAAGAGAAATTTAAGCAGGAGGGTTGAGGTAGGCTTCCCCATTCTGGATCCAGTGCTTAAAAAAGAAGTTCGCACGCTGATCAATTATCAGCTAAAGGACAATACCAAGGCCCGGAAGCTGAATCAGATTCAAAACAATCCCTATAAAAAGTCGAAGGCCAAGAAACGAGTACAGGCCCAACCCGACACCTATGCGTATTTGAAAGAGAAGAATACCATGGCGAAAGACGAGCCTATAGTTTAATTCTCATATTCAGCGTGGCGGAGCCAGGACCCACGTTGGGGAACACAGAAACTTTTGAGTCTTTCTTTCGAGTTTGCAGCTTGTGAAGATGTGGTACAAAATAACCAATTGATGCCCCTACCAGGTATCCGACAATGACATCTGTGGGAAAGTGCCTACCCGCCCTGACTCTGAGATAGGCAGTAAGYGCGGGTAAGGTAGTCATGGTTGTCCAGAGGGCTATTTTRAGTCCTTTCCGCATATCTGGRTGATAATCTGATACCACTTTAGCRAAATAAATGGAGGCAGCGGTAGTGTGAGAAGCATGCCCTGAGAAAAACGATTCCCTACTGGTAGCATTGGTGCGTTCTTCCAGAGGAACAACGGTGTTGTACGTCAAGGGCCTGGCCCTGTTGACTATATTTTTCATCAGAATAGTGGCACCAAAATTAATCATGAGAACCTCGATAGACATCACGCTAAGTGGTATCAAGTCTGATCTTAAATGGTGGTTGGCAATAAAAACAATGGGTAAAAAGGTAGCTGTTGAAATTAGGATGTTACTCGCTTTGTGCGCCGAGGGTGACCAGTTGTAGGTGGCGCGCCTGTCAAATGAATTGACGTTACTTCTATCCAGCGCGGAAACTTGTTCCTTACTATATGGCTGAATTGGATTATTGGATTCAGCAAACAGCGCTACTGAAGTGAGAATTACTCCCGTAGTGAGATACGGAATTTCTTTTTTGAATTTTATTTTATACGGCTGACTGTTTTCATGATTGTCTTTACTGCAGAGCATGCAATCCAAGTTATGCGTCTTGGACTTATTTTGAGCGTGGACGATTGAAACGCTCATTAAAATCAATATGGGTGTTAACGTCTTCATCTAAAACAAGAAGCCCAAGGTTAGGTTTAAAAGTTTGTCTTCATCCGAAATTTGATAGGTTGCAGTAATGACTGCCTCATTAAAGGGACTCACCCAAAAGCCTCCGCCGTAGGATTGGTGCCACACATCTGACTTTTCGCCATCCGTCCACACGCGCCCCTGGTCAAAATACCCAAGCACACCAAATTGACCTGGGAAGAGGTATGATCTGAAATTAAAGAGCTTGATCCTTACCTCTGCATTTTGATAGGCAATCGTCCTTCCWGAAAAACGATCCCTCTGGAATCCCCTCAAGTTACCCACCCTGGTGCCCAGCTTTGTTGCACCCAGGGTATTGGCATTGTAAAAGTCAAAATCATTCAATAAGGTAGCKCCTCCGGCYCGTAAAGCGACCACCGTTTTAAATCGGTAATTGAACGGTATGTACAGTTTAGCCTCTGCTTTCAAATTGGTAAATGGGATYGTTCCGGGGCGTAAGCCTACATTATGAACTGCCTCAGCCGAGAAATAGTATCCCCGTCTCGGGATTACTTTTTTATCTATTTTCTCTACGGTATAGTTTAAAGTGATGGTTCCGAAGTGGTTGGGTTGAAATGCGGCGTCTGGAACACCACTTGAGGCATCATTGACAAATCTGCTGATGGCGGTGTCAACTGCAACATATCTATACCCGATCCCTGTCTTAATACTCTGAAAGGCGCCGAACATATGCGATAGTGTTGGTTGAAAGTCAACACCATTGAATCGAACCAGGTTGAAGTCCTCTTCGATCTTGAGATCTATCGTTTCATTTCCTAACCCGAAGTAATTGGTGGTGCTGTTGGGGGCAAGTACCGTAAGGTCCAAGTTTAGATCCCATTTTTTGATGAGCTCAATAAAGTGGGATTCATAGAAGAAATTAAATGCTCCGGTTTTGATGGCCACGCTCCCTGAAATCTTCGTCGTCATGGCATGCGGGCGCTTCCTAAATCCATAATTTTTAAATGACGTTCCGCCACCGATAAAAATACCGTCATCTACGTTAAATCCGAATAGGAGTAATGGAGCAGTGACATTGTATAGGAATGCCTTTCTCTCATAGCTGTTTACATCCGGATCGGCGGAGGTGAGGTT
>JAESRW010000028.1 GCA_016764395.1 Flavobacteriales bacterium | reverse complement strand
CACTCAAAGCATTGGCACTCCTTCTGTGGCATGTAATAGGGAACTGCGACATCCTGATTTGAATACGTCGGGAAGGATCGCGAATAGCTGTTTGATCTTACTTTTTTAAAAGATAACGAGGTTTATAGAGCGGAAAGAGAAAACTAAAATATCAATTACCCATTTTTGAGAATTAGGGCATGCAGCTTTACATAGCAGCCTTTATTGGCTGAAATGTCCTGCTAAAGATCTTGAAAAAGAGTCTCAAGCTCCGTCTTGTTAAGCGCAAAAAACGCATCACATTCTTTAACAAGCAGGGCATTGACCTTTTCTTGAACTAACTTTATCAAATTAATATTGGCCCCCATTGATTTTATCGACTGACACAGAGGTATGAAGTCGTAATCATTTGTATATAAGAAGAGTCTGTCTAATTTATTAAGAGATAGGTAAACAAGTGCATCGCAACATATCTGTGTATCAACTGCCTTCTCGCTTTTATAGAGTGAGTCTTTTACATAGTTCGGAGCATTTTGATTTTCCAACCACTCCTCTGCTTTTTTGTATGACGGAATTTTCTTGCCGCAATATTTCACTTGTAAGTCCTCAACGACTCCAGCTTCTGAGAAGTTAGGGATTATCAACTCTTGGTTGACTCGCTCATCATTTTTAACAAAGTAAAAGACCGCTCTTCTGTATCCGCCATTATGAAACTGCTGCAACCTCTTACTCGTGAAAATCTCGGTGGTGAAGGAGGCAATATTAAATTTTTTAGCTGCAAGGTTTGGATTTGCTTTCTTGTATCGCCGAATATCACTTAACAGTGCGGATCCATCTATAAATAGGTAATTGTTATCCATTTCTCGCTTAATATAAGATCATCGTGAGGATTCAAACATTACGACGAACATAAAGGATTTCATCCTTTGTTGCCCTAATGTAGCTATAATCTGGCAGTTAGTGTCAGGCAATAATGGATATAATCCTTTATTATACGTGGAAATACGTATGAGGTACCTCAGGCCGGCAGGACTTACAAAGTTGCCACCATTTTGCTGTTCTCCATGGCCTCTAAAATGCCATCCCACAGGTCCAAACGTTTTTGAAGCGCGAGCTTACTAATTTCAACACAGTCATTCCACTTGGCTGAGTTGTTACCGCATAGTTCAGCGATCATTTGCATGGCCATAGGACCGTGAACATCAGCGTCAAGTTCAATGTGCCGGTCGAGGTAGTAGATGAGCTTGTTAAGTTTACCGGGAAATTTAGCATTCAGACCAGCCACCAGGGAACCGAACATATCTGGTATCAAATCTTCCCTGCCAAAGGTAAACGCAGCTGCAATCTTATGCGGTTCATGGGTCTCTATGACATCAAAGGAAAAGAGTATGAACTCTTTCACTGATGTTGGAATGGAAAGCTGTAACAACGATGTTCTCAAATCCTGTCCGCTGCGAATAAGCTCAATCAATTTATTGATCTCGGCCGTATCCGCCCGACTCTCGGCCATGGCTTCGATGTAAAGCTCAAAATGACTGATCGGCAATCCATTTTCGTCCTGGTCCGTCTCCTCTCCCAACACGATTTCATTGATCAATTTTCTTGTTGAAGGATTTCCTTTGGGAGTCCAGGGAATGGAGATGCAAGTCAATTCCCTTTGAAGTGCTTTTAGCAATGACATGAAGTCCCACACTGCAAAAATGTGATGTTCTAAAAACACATTTAAGTCATCCAGTGTATCGAGGGAGTGATAGACCGGATGATTGAGTAACTGTTCTCTTAATGGCTCAATCTCCTCTTTGATAGTCTCAACCTCTGTCATTTGATCCTCCTTTTTAAATTACAATTCCATCAGGAACCGCCCCTTGAAGCGGCGTGCGGCTCCTTGCGGCTCATAAGAGCCCAATTTACAAAACGTAATAAAATGAGTTTGCCCATATGGTAATAGCCATTATTAGCGCTCACCTATTCTGCATTCATCGTAATCGTTACGTCGTTTGTGAAGGGATCCCCAGAGCTAGTCCCACTTATCACTGTATTGAGTATCATCTCCTTTTTGGAATGCTCAACCACATCGTACACGATTGTAATAGGGGTTTTTGTATCAACGATCGTTAGCTTTTCATCCGTATTTGACCAGGTAAAATCATCGGGAAATGGATTTGATCCAGATCCACTGCTGGAAGCTGTTCCAGAACCATCCTTGTCAAAGGTCGTTACGGTCTCGGAGTTGTCTGTAACCGTATCAGGAGAACCATTATTGACCGTTGTTACCGTAACAACTTGTGTTATGGTCCAACTACCGGTGAGGTGTCTCTTAATTTTTTTCTCTTTCGAACAAGATGTTAAGAGTATAACAGCGAATACTATTATTAAGAGGGAATGTACATTGCTTTTCATGGATTGAGGTTTTACGGTTTGTTCTAATTGGTTATAAGTTACCCTCGACGAAATAATGATAAATCCATTGTAATTCCCTGGCACAAACTGAACCCGCAGCTCTTACAGCGAAGCGATCTTACAGCAAAGCGATCTTACAGCGAAGCGGTCTTACAGCGAAGCGGTCTTACACCGAAGCGATCCTACCAAACATACTCCCAAGAGCGCCGACCACAGGTGTTAAGGGGACTAAGGGCCACAAATTATTTGAGACAAAAAAAACCGAAGCATAAGCAAACTTAGCTTCGGTTTTTTTTTAACAGCTCAAGTCTTACTTAACCGCTTCAGCTACAGCTTTAAAAGCTTCAGGCTGATTATCAGCTAAATCAGCCAATACTTTTCTGTTCAAGGCGATGTTGTTCTTCAACACCTTGCCCATGAATTCAGAATACGACATTCCATGCAATCTCGCACCAGCATTGATACGCTGAATCCAAAGTGCTCTGAAAGTGCCCTTCTTAGCTTTACGATCGCGATAGGCGTAGGTCAGGCCCTTTTCAACTTTGTTTTTAGCTACGGTGTGGACGTTGCTTCCCCTACCCCAGTAACCTTTGGCCAGCTTCAGGACCTTATCTCTTTTCTTCTTTGCGGCAACCGCGTTTGTTGATCTAGGCATAACTTATTCTTCTTAAAATATCTCTTAAATAGCTAACATTTTCTTAATGCGTTTGACATTGGATTTGTCAACAATTGCATCGTGTGTCAATCTACGTTTTTGCTTGGTAGTTTTCTTGGTGAGAATGTGATTCTTAAACGCGTGCTTCCTCTTGAGTTTGCCCGTTCCTGTAACAGTAAACCTCTTTTTAGCACTCGATTTGGTCTTCATCTTTGGCATAACGCAAATTTTTAAACGCTGTATTACTTTTTCTTTTTCGGAACAATCATCATGATCATTCTCTTTCCTTCCAACTTCGGCATCTGCTCTACTATTCCAACATCTTCCAGCTCCTGTGCCAGTTTTAACAGTAGAATCTCTCCTTTTTCTTTATAAACTATCGTTCTTCCTTTAAAGAATACATGCGCCTTCAATTTGGCACCGTCATCTAAAAATTTTCTGGCATGCTTAAGTTTGAACTGAAAGTCATGCTCATCTGTGTTGGGTCCGAATCTAAGTTCCTTTACAATTACTTTCGCAGTATTGGACTTTATCTTCTTTAATTTCTTTTTGTGCTCGAATAAGAACTTCTTATAGTCGAGAATTCTACAAACTGGCGGATCCGCCTTTGCAGTAATTTCTACCAGATCGAGATCAAGCTGTTCTGCCAATGCTCGAGCTTGTTGCAGGGTTACAATGTCTTGATCAACATTATCACCAACTAGTCTTACCTGAGATGCAACGATGTGTTCGTTGATCTTGTGGAGTACTACCGGCTCCCTTCTTGCGAATGTTCGTCTACGTAAAGCTATTTTAAGTTCCCTTCGTTAGTTGTTTTCAATTTCTTTCTCCACTAATTGGGCGAATTCTTCGACAGTCATCACTCCAATATCTCCTTCTCCATGTTTTCGAACAGAAACCGTTCCACCAGATGATTCTTGCTCTCCAACGATGAGCATAAAAGGTACTTTTTTGTGCTCTGCGTCTCGGATTTTTCTTCCGGTTTTTTCGTTCCTGTCGTCAACGAAGCCGCAAATATCGTAATTATTTAACAATTTGGAAACATTTTCTGCATAGCCATTATATTTATCACTAATCGGGAGAATKGCGAATTGRTCGGGYGTTARCCACARYGGGAARTTRCCSCCACAATGCTCGATYAAMACKSCAATGAAACGCTCCAATGAGCCAAAGGGAGCACGATGGATCATTACAGGCCGGTGTTTTTGATTATCACTGCCGGTATATTCCAATTCAAAACGTTCAGGCAGGTTGTAGTCAACCTGTATCGTGCCCAGCTGCCATTTTCTTCCCAGTGCATCCTTCACCATGAAATCCAGCTTGGGACCATAAAACGCCGCCTCCCCTGTTTCCACCACGTAGTTGAGTTCCTTTTCCTGGACTGCTTCGAGAATTGCATTTTCAGCCCGCTCCCAATTTTCATCAGAGCCAATGTATTTCTCCTTGTTATCAGGATCTCTCAGTGAGACCTGTACAGTAAACTCCCCGAATTTCAGCTTCCCAAGAACCATTAGCGTCAAATCAATTACTTTAAGGAACTCCTCCTTTACCTGTTCTGGCCTGCAAAACAAGTGGGCATCATCCTGGGTAAAACCTCTAACCCTGGTTAACCCATGCACTTCTCCACTTTGCTCATATCGATATACCGTACCAAATTCCGCATAACGAACGGGCAGATCCTTGTACGACTTAGGCTTGGCCTTATACATCTCGCAGTGATGGGGACAGTTCATTGGTTTCAACAAGAACTCCTCCCCTTCGGCGGGTGTATGAATGGGTTGGAACGAATCCTGCCCATATTGATCATAGTGCCCTGAAGTCACATAAAGATCCTTGTGTCCGATATGTGGAGAGACCACTTGTTCATACCCGTCCTTTTCCTGTGCCTTGATTAAAAAGGCGATCAGTTTATTTCTCAATCTCGTACCCTTGGGCAGCCACAGCGGTAAACCAATGCCCACTTTGTGAGAAAAAGTGAAGAGCTCCATCTCCTTACCAATCTTCCTATGATCGCGCTTCTTTGCTTCTTCCAACAGCTCCAAATATTGAGTAAGCTCTTTTTGCTTGGGAAAACTGATACCGTAGATACGGGTTAATTGTTTCCGCTTCTCATCTCCTCTCCAATAGGCACCAGCCACTTTTAATAGCTTAAATGCCTTAATAGCTCTTGTATTAGGTATGTGCGGGCCTCGGCATAAATCAGTGAAATTTCCCTGGGTATAGAAAGTAATCTGACCATCCTCTAAGTCCTCCAGAAGCTCCAACTTGTATTCATCGCCTTTCTCCTTATAGAAGGCTATAGCATCCTCCTTGGAAATTTCCTTCCGCTCATAGTTGTTTTTCTGTTGTGCCAACTCCTTCATCTTCTTCTCAATGACAGCGAAGTCATCAGATGAGAGTACTTTATCTCCCAAATCAATATCGTAATAAAAGCCGTTCTCAACTGGAGGCCCAATACCAAATTTGACCCCGGGGAAAACACTCTCAAGGGCTTCGGCCATGAGATGAGCCGTCGAATGCCACATCACTGATTTCCCTTCATCATCATTCCAGGTCAAAAGCTGCAAGGACGCATTCGTCATGATAGGCCGTGTCGCATCCCACAGCTCTCCGTTCACTTTTGAACCAAGCACATTTCTCGCAAGTCCTTCCGAAATGCTCATCGCCACATCCAGCGGCGAGGCACCATCCTCATACTGTTTAACCGCTCCGTCAGGAAAAGTAATGTCAATCATCTATTGGGGATATTTATGGTACCCACCTCAGTTGGCAGGCAGGCGCAAAGATAGATATTCCCCTATTGTACCAAACCCAAAGCAACGAATAAGTTAAATTGTTCTATATGCTGATCTCCTATCTGGTTTGTAAAAGCGTAATCAGGTGTGTCAGGGTGTATTGTAGTATACACCTTCCTGATTGCATTGACCATACCTTCATTTCGAATCCAACAAGCTGAAAGAATTTCATKGATAACTAGCAGGCAGCGTGCGTAAACATTCACACACCTAATGCAACTCAACTCAAGCTTTATGCGCCCCTTAAACCTATCAGTATAAATACTTACCCGCTGTCAGGTAGATTGGTACCCTGAAGAGCAACCCCAATACGCATTCACGGCTATATGGATAACATAAAGATAGCTGTATAAATCGTGTATATAACCCGACATCTGGTTAAATAAGTTGAATTATTATTATTATAATTGCAATATTAGGATGCAATTTTCCCAGGTTCTAGACCTGTTACACCCAATAAATGACGGAAAGGTATAGTGAAGCGGTTGAGGAGTTTTGTCAGGCTCGATGCGATTCGATCAAGGAAGATTTCACCAAACTTCCGGACACGGAACTCATATTGGCAAATTGCGGAGATCTATCCGAAGAAAACGTTGATTCCATTCTATACTTTATCGAGGACAAATTAGAAAGAGATGGTGAACCCAAGAACCTCATCAAAAAGGTTTTTACTGTTGTGGTTGAAAGCCTTCAAAATATTAGAATTCATGGAACAGACGACAGCGATGGGATGAAAGCCAGCTTTATTGTAATTGGAAAGGAAGTAGGAGGCTACCAGATTTGGGTCGGAAATCTTGCTGCCAATCAAAGTGTAGGTGAGATTAAGAGCAGTTTAGCCAAGATCAAGGACTTAAATGCAAGTGCTATACGTAAAATATATCTGAACTCTCTTACTTATGGTAAGTTAACAGATAAAGGCGGTGCAGGATTAGGCCTCCTCACCATTGCTTTGAAGTCAGACAACAAATTGGAATTCGGCTTTGAGAAAATAAATGAAAAACTAACGCTGTTTAACCTCAATGTGAAGGTTAGTGCGAACTGAAATCAAAATGAGTAAATTTTTTATCGTAGAGGGAAGAAATACTCCTAAGATCAATTTTGATCCTGAGTCTGGCACATTTGAAGTGAGCGGAAAGTCTTACCCAGAAAATGCTGAAAGATTCTTTAGAGGGCCCTTATTATGGCTAAACAAATATTTAGACGAGGGTAAGCCCAAGGATATTGAACTTGTTTTTAAATTTGAATTTATTAGCAGCGCCTCTGTGATATGTGTTTTGCAGCTCTTAAGGCAATTTGATAAGTTGAGAGAGAATGGGTTTGGTGTTAAAGTGCAATGGCACGTGCAAGATGACGATGAAGACATTAAGGTTACCGGGGAGGATTTGGAAAGTTTAAGTGGGAAACTGGTATTTAATTACATTATAGAATAAGAATAGAATAAGAATAGAATCAGAATTTAACAGGAATATGACAGGATTAAGGATAGAAGCTACGAAAAGCACACCGGAGATTACGTTAAATGCGAAAACCCATATCATGGTCCTTAAGGGCCGATCACTACCCGAAAATACGCGACAGTTTTATGATCAAATAAAGCATTGGCTAAATTCCTATGCACCGCCTAAAGGAACCTTGATTTGTATCGATGTTTCTTTTACCTACGTGAGTTCTTCATCCTTGATAGCTTTGCTATCCATCCTCAAACAACTAAAAGAGCACACAGAAAGAGGCTGTGAGCTGAAAGTCAAATGGTACTATGAAAAGTACGATGACGATTTGCTATCTATCGGCGAAGATATGCAGCACCTCGCCGATGTAGAATTTGAATATTTGGAAATTCCGGACTAGGACTTCACTCCTACTCTTCAAAGACTTCGATCACTGTGGTTTTAGTAGTCAGTTCTGTAAACTTCCCTAAATACCTGGTTGCCTTGATCACGTGGTTGTCAATGAAGTGGTAATTTCCACCACGCGGCTTACCTACCATAAGTGCATGGTACTTAAATCCATGCTTGTCGAGCCACTCCTTAGTGACATCATAGTGCTCAGTTAACCTCGCCGTTAAGAAGGTAATGATGTGCCCATCGTCAAACCACCCATTAATTATTTTGAGTGCATCCGAGTAAGGCTCACAAGTAGCCATTCGTTCTGGCTCTTCGTTTGGAACATCGTCTGTTATGGTTCCATCAATATCGATAATATAATTCTTAATTCCTTCTGCTAGCTGTGGGCTTATATGGTCTCCACTTTCGTCAAAAGACTCATTCAGATCGTGCTCTTGTGTCATTGTCTTCTAGATTTATGTGTGGCAAAGGTAATTCTATTTATTTCCTAAAATAATTGCCCCAATCAGAATGTTATTAACATCAGTTTGTAAGATCGCTGCGCTGTAAGAGGTAAGATCGCTGCGCTGTAAGAGGTAAGATCGTGCGCCTGCGGCTTACTGTAGGAGCGCTGCGCTGTAAGAGGTAGGATCGTGCGCCTTCGGCTTACTGTAAGAGCGTTCACCTTCGGTTCACTGTAAGAGGTAAAGTTGTTCGCCTTTGGCTCAACATAGGGCGAGGGCTTTTTTCGTGATTTCAACAAGTAATTTCTGCCTTCCAAGATACTATCTTGATCTCACCGCTAAGCAATCTCACCTCTTACAACCCATTGGTCTTACAGCGCAGCGATCTTACAGTGAGCGACAGCGAACGCTCTTTCAGCGAAGCGATCTTACAGCGAAGCGATCCTAAGTAAAGTTGTTCGCCTCTGGCTCAACATAGGGTGCGGGCGTTTTTTGTGATTTCAATAAGTAATTTCAGCGATCCAACATACTATCTTGATCTTGCCGCTAGGCAATCTCACCTCTTACAACCCATTGGTCTTACAGCGCAGCGATCTTACAGTGAGCGCCAGCGAACGCTCTTACATCAAAGCGATCTTATAGCGAAACGATCCTACAGCGAAGCGATCCTATGTAAAGTTGTTCGCCTTTGGCTCACTATAGGGTGAGGGCGTTTTTCGTGATTTCAACAAGTAATTTCTGTCTTCCAAGATACAATCTTGATCTTACCGCTAGGCAATCTCCCCTCTTACAACCCATTGGTCTTACAGCGCAGCGATCTTACAGCGCAGCGATCCTACAGCGAAGCGATCTTACAGCGCAGCGATCTTACAGCGCAGCGATCCTACAGCGAAGCGATCTTACAGCGAAGCGATCTTACAGCGAAGCGATCTTACAGCGCAGCGATCCTACAGCGAAGCGATCTTACCTCTTACAGCACAGCGGTCTGACCTCCGTCTTCATGTCTGAATAACTCCGACCGAGTATGCTTTGGCAATAGGAGCCTGATTCGCGGCTTCAATGCCCATGGAGATTACCTTTCGGGTATCGCGCGGGTCAATAATACCATCAACCCAAAGTCGGGCGGCGGCATAGTAAGGTGAAGTCTGTTCAGTGTATCGCTGGGTAATGGTATCCAAGAGCTTCTTTTCCTTTTCTTCAGAGATCTCTTTACCCTGTGCTTTTAATCCAGCCACTTCTATTTGAAGCAACGTCTTTGCTGCGGCCTCGCCACTCATCACCGCCAGCTGTGCCGTTGGCCAGGCATAGATCAATCTTGGATCATATGCCTTTCCACACATGGCGTAATTTCCAGCACCATAGGAGTTACCTATGATAAAACTGAATTTCGGAACCACCGAATTGGACATGGCACTCACCATCTTGGCGCCATCTTTAATGATACCACCGTGTTCAGAACGAGAACCGACCATAAACCCAGTGACATCATGAAGAAATACCAAGGGGATTTTCTTTTGGTTGCAATTCATAATGAATCGTGCGGCTTTATCCGCAGAATCAGAATAGATCACCCCGCCGAATTGCATTTCACCCTTCTTTGATTTAACCACCTTTCGTTGATTGGCCACAATACCTACTGCCCATCCTTCTATCCGGCCTACTCCACAGAGAATTGTTTTCCCGTATTCAGCCTTGTACTCCTCAAAATCAGAATCATCTAGAAGATGGTCAAGCAACTCATGCATACTGTAGGGGCTCGTACGCGCTGAAGGCACTACAGAGCAAATGTCCTTTGGGTCTTTCTTAGGTTCAACCGGCTTTTCATATGAAAATCCCGCCGTAGCAGGGGCACCCAGCTTGTCCATCAGCTTGCGAATCGATTTTAGGCAATCTGCATCATCTTTCGACTTATAGTCGGTGACGCCTGAAACCTCACAGTGCGTCACAGCACCGCCTAGTGTTTCATTATCAATATCTTCCCCTATAGCAGCTTTAACCAGGTAAGAGCCCGCAAGAAAAATAGAACCGGTCTTATCTACAATCAGTGCTTCATCAGAGAGAATCGGCAAGTAGGCTCCACCAGCAACACACGCTCCCATAATGGCTGCAATTTGTGTGATGCCCATGGAAGACATAATCGAGTTGTTTCTAAAGATCCTTCCGAAATGCTCCTTGTCAGGAAATATCTCATCCTGCATGGGTAGAAATACCCCAGCACTGTCAACCAGGTAAATTATTGGAAGCCGGTTCTCTATGGAAATTTCCTGGGCTCTTAGGTTTTTCTTGGCAGTTATTGGAAACCAGGCTCCCGCCTTTACAGTGGCATCGTTGGCAACGATCACACACTGCCTTTTGCTCACATAGCCGATCACAACTACCACTCCACCACTCGGACAGCCACCATACTCTTCGTACATCCCGTCCCCAACTAGTTCCCCAACTTCTAAGGTGCGGCTTCCCTTGTCGATCAAGGCATTGATGCGCTCTCGGGCAGTCATCTTGCCCTTAGCATGCTGCTTTGCAATCTTCTTTTCTCCGCCACCTAGATGAACTTCATCCTGCTTCCTTCTCATCTTGGAGATGAGCTGCTTCATAGCGTCTTCATTCTTGTTTTTTTCTATGTCCATTGCCGTCCTCTTTATAGGGTGGCAAATATAGGAAGAATAGATGTCCGAAAGGGGTGAAAATATCCCGTGTCAACTGCTACAACGCTCCAGACAAGGTCGTGGATTGGCAGATTGGGTAATGGGTGATCAAGGCTCCTTTTTCACAACCATATGCGCAGCATATCCAAGTGCAGATTGAATACGGAGAAAATAGGAACCACTCACCATATTCTCAAGGCCTGAGAGCACCATTTGTCCAGATGGGTCTGCCCGATATTCACCTCTCAATAAAGTTCGACCGAGCATGTCCGTTAGAATCAGTATTGTMTTYTCAYCACTTAGTTCAGGACATGAGATKATCAACTSCYYATCGAATGGATTSGGATATACATTAAYTRRRTTTGAAKARATAGCTGGAGCTTCWKCYAGCGAAACATACAATGAGTCGCACGTTGATGCAACTCCTGTCTCATATAATCCCATCACGGAATCTTCGTARCACCTCAGGGGGAAAACTTGAGGATCACATACCCCAATTTGAGGAAACAAGTAATACACAAGGCCAATTCTTTCGATGGCCATCCCCGAGAAATCTGCCATTGGATCCAGGCTCCTAAGGTGCATGATCTTCAATTTTACATTATTAATCGTAGTTGAGTCAACAGAATCCACATGTATGGTAAATACGAACGTATCCACGCCACTATCAAGTTCCCAGGAATCCCCCTGTCCTGCATTAAAATCATACAACAAATTAAACTGGGCATTGGTTTCATCATAATAATAAACTCTGTTACTATCAGTATGAATGAAGTTTGGGCTCACCCAACTACATAATGAAGCGTTGTTATAGCTTAAAACTCGACATGCCTTGCCTCCGATAACCGTATCTCCTACCGACGTTATAGACGAAACGTCTATTACCGGAGTACCAAAGTTAAAAGCGCTATAGTTCCAAATCGCACCGATGGGCGCCCAATCCTGACCATTAGCGGAAGAGAATGTCAGCATAAGGAGTGAAATAACGAAATATGTAAACTTCCTCAGCTTCAAAGTTTTTGAATTCGAAACCATCCCCAGTGGTATTTGGAGCATCTGTTCACCTTAACTCCATTTTATTGATGACTATGCCTGGATATCCAATAATATTCCAACCGCATGGGAAATTCTCGCCTACAAGTTCGTAGGTTATCAAGACCTCTAAGTTATCAATTTTAAATTCAGAGGAGAGCCCTATAGGCATGTGCAATTTAGAATCAATCACAATGAGCCATCCGCACCCGTCTGCTGGCCGATGACCACCGTAGGAAACCATGGCTTCAACTGGATTCATATTCCCAATAGGAGCCATCAACTCTATGGCTGGATTTTGCTTGCAAGATGAGAGAAAGCATACTAAAAGCGCTCCCAGCACAAAGCCATATATGATTGTCCTTTTCATCTGTATATAATTGATTTTTAACAGTCATAAGGAACCTATCAATACTAATTTTCATCTGTTTGTTATTCACCTCAACGTGCTGGTTTCATCACCTATATACATACCTTTAAGTTACAAATTTTCCAGGCCAAATGAGCATATAAAACCGAATAGAATCAGGAAGTATTGGAATAGAAAACACGAAGATAAATTGACTTAATTGGCGTGAATTCAGAGGAAGAAGAACATCCTTTGCGCTGAAGGAATTTTACGGGCAAGAATCCCACGCCAAGGCTTCGGATTCCGAAGGGACGCGGATGACGCGGATTTTGCTGATAACCGCGGATTTCAATTGTGGTTATCCGCGCAAATCCGCTGGATCAGTGTCATCCGCGGTCCATTATTTATGCATTGATCGAAACGATAGCGAATCTTGTAACAGATCTTTATCCACGAACTTACCTTAGTTACTCATCCTCCGGAGTTTCCGCAATTTTCTTCTCAAATGGGATCGTGAGACCWRCATAGAAGTTGATTCCCTGATTGAGGATCCCAGATGGCTTGAGCCTTGAGAGATGGTCGATATACTTGCTATTGAGCACGTTTTTAACACCGGCAGAAAACTCAAYTGGATGCTCCCCAGTTCCAAATTCTAGCGAAAATCCAAGGTTTAGTAGATTGTAATCAACCGATGGTGTCTCGAAGTCGCTTGCACGATCTTGCCTGAATACATATTTATGCTGCACATATAACTCCACCAGCCGAATATTGGCCTCTTTTTCAAATTCAAGTTTTACTGTTGAACTCAACTTTGTTGCAGGAATTAAAGGTAGCGGAGTGCCAGATGCATCCTCAGCAAGAACCGTGGAAATATTGGTCTCAAAATGCAGCCAGTGAATACTATGTGGGTGATAATGCACTCCGGCTTCCCCACCGTATAAAAAGGCATTGCGCTGCCTGTATTCAAAAACCGGTGAACCATCTTTAATACTATCCACTGGAGCTAGAAAAATATAGTTTTGAATGGCGTTATAGAATGGATTTATCTGAAAACTCAAGTGCTCCATCTGATGATCTAGGGTGAAATCTACCTGTGTTGCATTTTCACTTTTTAAGTCTCTATTGCCCATCTCAAATCGGTTTGTTCCCTCGTGGACACCGTGAGAAAGCAGCTCTGAGGTATTCGGAGCCCTAAAACCAGAAGAGAGATTGGCCCTCAGCGTGAGGCGCTTTCCTTTGTGCACCGCACCCAAGGCATAATTCAAATTGCTAAAGCGCTTACTAAAGGACGCAAGCGTATCAGCTACCGCTTGCATTTCCAACGTATTGATTTGCCTTTGATCCATCCTCAAACCAGTTTGTACAGTGAGCTTCTTTTTATTGAATACCAACAGAGAGAACACACCTATATCACCCACCTTGCCATCCGGAATTAATGTCTCCTCTCCCCTGTTTAGATTGCTTTGATACATCCCTTGTACACCAGCAATCACCTCAAAGTTTTTCCCTATTTCCGGTGAGTACCATTTGGCACTGTAAGTATAGGTTTGGAGGTCCATATCCAATTCTGCACCGTTGGAAAAGCCTTCAAACTCCTTGCGTCGATTACCTGTATAGCCTCCCACTAAATTTAACTTTGCATCCTTTGCAAACAAAGTATTTTCCCAACTTATACTGTGATTGGCAATGGTTTGAAATGGCCTAACCGGAATGCGATTAGTTGTACTGAACAACGTGTCTTCAGGGATGCCAAAGTCATTTTGCAAATAGCTGTAACGGATGTTAGAGATCCAGTTCGTTAAGTCGTACCCCAATGCCACCTTCAAGTTTTTTTCCGTAAACCTCGTATTAAAAACACGCTCCCCATCAGGCTGCTGGTAATCGGCATTTGAACCATACGTGGCAAAGGTGTTCAGCTTGAGCCTGCCCTTGTGCAGCTTTACAGCAAGGTTGTTCACGTTGCCCAGGGAGTTGGACAAACCACGCGTCCTGATATATCCTTGCACGGTGTTGTGCTCTGCATATCGTTCACTGACAAAGTAGAGCACACCACCCAATGCATCTGATCCATAGAGCAACGATGCCGGCCCTTTTATGACTTCAACCCCTTCAATGCCTACATCCCCAACGCCAAGGCCGTGCTCCCCTCCCCATTGTTGATTCTCAACGCGTATGCCCTGGGCATAAACAACAATCCTGTTTCCAGACAATCCACGGATTACCGGCTTCCCGATACCTGCCCCAGTGGTTGATTGTTCCACCCCAGGAATTTCAGCGATGGCCTCCGCCAATGAAGCAGCAGCGGTATTTTGAAGCTGCCCCAGGTTTTTACGGTCAATGCTCACCACGTTCTCACTCGCGAGCCTTCCCGCATGGGTGGACACCACGATCTCCTCTAAATCCACATGGCTCACTTCCAGATAAAACACCTTTTCATTGAGTTCAGACAAATCCAAGCCTTCACTCAGTGTTTTATAACCGACAGCTGATATTTGAACCCGAACATTTTTGGACGGATAGTGCTCAATTTTAAACTTACCGTTTATATCTGCCGTGGTGCCTGTTTCAAGATCCACAAAATACACATTGGCAAATGGAATAGCGGCCCGTGATTGCTGGTCCTTCACAAATCCGGAGAAGGATTGAGCAAATAAAACTGACGCCGCCAGTATCAAAAACAATGATGATAAAACCGGTCTCAAAAACATCTAAAATTCTCCTTAAAAGCTGACGCGATTCGTCGCGTCATAACAGCCGCAAAGGTAATGTTAATCCAGAAGATAAAATGGCCCCACTACCCAGCCAATTCTTTAATCGCTGTGACCAATCGATCCAATTCGGGTAAGGTGGTATAAACATGAGGAGTGACCCTAACACCGTGAACCATTTCCTTGTCAACGGGCGAACAGTGGATCTTGAAATTACTGAAGAGGTATTGATTGATTTCTTTACTGGTCCTCCCTTCAATGCCAAAAGTGGTGAGGGCACAACTATATTGCGGTCGTTGAGAAGTATAGAATTTCACTTTTGGCAAGTCTTTTACCTGATCCACCCAGTAATTTTTCAAGTACCGCAAACGTTCTTCCTTTCGTTTTGAGCCTACCATATTGTGGAACTTCAATGCATTGCCAATCGCCTGTTCACTGGGAAATGAGCGCGTTCCCAAAGATTCGAACTTTCGAATATCTGCTGAGTTGGGATCCTCATTGGAGAATAGGGTCCACATAGCGGCTATTTTCTCCTTTTTCACGAACATGAAGCCAGTACCAAAAGGAGCACAGAGCCATTTGTGCAAGCTGGTACCAAAATAATCGCAGTTTAAATCGTGCAAACTAAACTCAATGTGTGCATAGGCGTGCGCCCCATCCACAATCACCTCCGCCCCTCTTTTGTGGGCGGCTTCTGTTATTTTCTTGACAGGCATTATCTGCCCGGTCCAGTTGATGACCTGCGTGATGTGAACGATTTTGGTCCTGGAACTCATCTGGTCAGTGTATCTTTTCACGATTTCTTCATCGTCTGTCATCGGCATGTCAAGTTTAGCATACTTGAGCACTACACTGTCTCGCTTCTCCCGTTGCTTCCAGGAGTTCACCATGTTGGGATAATCAAAATTGGACAGGACCAYYTCATCYCCAGMCKCTARRTTCAATCCGAAAATGATCGTCTCTAAGGCCTCCGTAGTATTTCTATTAATCGCAATTTCTTCTTTGTCACAGCCCGCAAGCTTTGCCAGGTTTTCCCGGATCGTCTCACGGCCCAGATCGAGTATGCGCCACATGTAATAAGACGGTGCTTCGTTGCTCAATTCATTGAATCGAACAAACGCATCTTGCACCACCCTTGGCTGGGGACTCACCCCTCCATTATTGAGATTGGYAATATTGGCWGATACCGAATACGATGACTGAATGAACTTCCAGAAGTTCTCTTCACGCGCAGCTTGCTCCGCATCCAGGTGGGCTATTTTCCGAATTTCTCCTTGCAGCGATTTGCCATAAGCGGSATCAAAGAARGGGACGAGCGAAATGGCTGCCGCRGTACCTCCAATCTTCTTKARAAAYGCTCTTCGTTGGGTCATCGMCTAAAGATATCAAAWCTAAATGAGTTCGTYSGCAAGCWCTTCGAAGTCCACCCCATCAAAATTGCCAGAGGTCATCATTAAATAAGCTTGCTTTTCGTGATTTAATGTACCCAGGTAAGCTGTTAGTGCTGCGGAATTGGTGAACACCTTAAGGTTGCCTCCACCAAATGCCTCCTGCACTTGCTCCTCAGAAAGAGGCTCCAATTTTTTATGCTCAAGGGTATGCGGATTGAAATAGACTATCGCTTCATCAGCTTTGAGCATGGTACCGTTGTATTCCATTAAAAACTCCTCATTTAAACTGCTAAATGTGTGCAATTCCAAACAAGCTACCAGGTGATAATTGAGAAATTGTTCTCTCACAGCCGTCACCGTAGCCTCAACCTTGGAAGGAGAATGCGCAAAATCCTTAAACATTATTTTATTTGTTGATTGCTTCACAAGCTCCAATCTGTTGGAGGCTCCCTTGAAGGAAGAAATCGCCAGCAAAAAATCGTCGGATGTTACGCCGAGGTTTTCGCAAATAAGCCGGGCACCATTTAAGTTCATTAAATTGTGCTTGCCAAAGATGCTCAATCGGGTATTCTCCTTTCCGTCACGTGTTAGAAAAGTAACGCCATCTTCGATATAATAATCAGGAATGCCATAAGGAAATGATTCAGCCCGCATTTCAACACTTTCCAAAAGACCTCTCAGATCTTTGTCTTCCTCACAATACACCAATCCACCAACAGCTGGAATCTCTTCCATGAATATCTTGAACTGCTCCAGGTATATTTCAAACGTTGGAAATACGTTGATATGATCCCAAGCAATACCACTTAGCAGTGCAAATTCAGGCTGATACAAGTGAAATTTGGGACGTCTGTCAATTGGTGACGAGAGGTATTCGTCCCCTTCAAAGAGCGCAATAGGCGCCTCATCGGTTAGCTTGACCATACAATCAAATCCATCCAGTTGTGCTCCCACCATATAATCACAATCTATTTGGTGATATTGCAGTACATGTAAGATCATCGCAGTGATCGTGGTCTTGCCATGACTACCCCCAATTACCACGCGTTGTTTGTCCCTGGTTTGCTCGTATAAATACTCAGGATAGGAGAAGATCCTCAGCCCAAGTTCCTGTGCCTTGAGCAATTCTGGATTGTCTTCTCTAGCGTGCATGCCCAGGACCACCGAATCAATATCGCCACTGACATTGTTGGCGTCCCATCCGATTGAATCGGGCAATATCCCTTGCTTCTCGAGGCGCCCTTTGGCAGGTTCAAAAATTTCATCATCCGATCCGGTGATCTCATATCCTTTTCTACAGAGTGCAATAGCCAGGTTGTGCATGGCACTTCCACCGATTGCTATGAAGTGTACTTTCATTGTTGCGGGTTGCGGGTTGTGTTACGGGTTGCGGGTTGCGGGTTGCGGGTTGCGGGTTGCGGGTTTCGGGTTGCGGGTTGTGTGTTACCAGTTGCGGGTTGCGGGTAGTTGAACCCAACTTCCGAAGGTCTTTAGCTCCATTACATAATGTCCTTCGGTTAAAACTAATCGTTATGGGTAAAACTAAGAAAAACTATAGATGGCTGGCCAACAAGCCACATTTAGCGAAATTGTATTCGGATTGTACTAATATAAGTCCAAATAATAAAGAGTACTTGTAAAGGAATTCTAAACCACAAATACATCACACCGTTACCGTCAAATGTTCTTTTTGGTAATTCACATTATTCATAGATGCATATATATTAGCGGGTAGCATTAACAGAAGAAAAACGATAAGTGTCCATCCAGATATTACTTTTAGTTTAGGAATTAGTAACCCTATCGCTAATAGTATTTCAAATATTCCAGTTAGGTAAACAAAACTTTCCTTAAAAGGAATAAATTCAGGTATCATCATGGACATTGCTTTAGTAAAAGCAAAATGGCCAATTGCCGTAAATACAAGCATTAATGACATGGCAATTCTTGCGGATAAAGCAAAATTATATTGCTTCTCAAGTTTCAACATACGTATTTATCACAAAAAACGGTCTGAGATTACTCCCAAACCGCTATTATTTATACCTATTATTGGATGCCGTTTTAATGTGTTTTTCAAGTTATCATTGAATTTCTTCAATTTGAAAACCCGCTTCTTTTACGGCATCTACCACCGCGGAATCATTGTCATCATCCAAATCAACTTCTAGAATTTTATTTACGTTTTCAAGATTTACTTTCCAAGTGTTAATATTATCCAACTCGTTTAAAAGAGGCGTTACCGATTTTAAGCATCCGGTACAATTTATGTTTGTTTTATATTTTACTGTTTTCATTTTTCTGATTTTTATATTATTATTTGTTTTTTAATCTCAAACTATTACCAAGAACCGATATTGAACTCAGAGACATGGCTGCTCCTGCTACCATAGGGTTTAATAGAAAGCCATAGCTTGGATACAATATTCCTGCTGCTATAGGGATGGCGACTATATTGTATATAAAGGCCCAAAATAAATTTTGACGAATAGTTTGCATGGTTATTTTAGAAAGTTTTATGGCTTTTGCAATCTGTTTTAAATCGGAATTCATTAAAGTAATACCCGCACTTTCCATAGCGATATCTGTTCCGCTCCCCATGGCAATTCCCACA
>JAESRW010000198.1 GCA_016764395.1 Flavobacteriales bacterium | reverse complement strand
CTTCACGAGCGCTCTCATCTTGGGCTGAAATGGATGTCTGACTGCTGGCGTTTTCCTCAAGAGGTTGGCCTTTATTATTAAAGGATAATAACATTAAAAACGGGCAAATCAGGAGCAGTAGTACGTAGGTTTTCATTTTGTAAATTTTAGTATTCAACACAATTTTGATTTAATGGGTACTTTAAATACACCCTCACATGGAAAGTGTTCAAATAAAGTCAATCATGACAAAGAATGTGAATCTCTATGCGAGGATGTGAAGCCTGTTGTTGTGATAAGAACGGATGCAGATTAGAACTGAATCAGCAGCAAATGCATTAAGTCGTTCGCAACGTTTAACGGACATTAATGCACCTCGGTTTTATGCACATTCAGCTCGAACTAAAATGGTTACAGTTATCTTCCGAATAAAATGTATCTTTAAATGCTTCATCTCCAGTTGCATGGATAGCAATGTCTCCATAACCACTCTGTCCGCAGGTGATTTTTCTGATCTCTTGAAGCTGGCCGATGCACTGTTTGGCCATGGGTATTTGAACAAGTCTGAACTGCAAAGCTATTTGCACGACCCTCTCAAAAGTGGTTTGGTTGCAAGAACAAGTGGTGTGATAGCCGGTTTTTTATGCATGCAAACTTGTGATATGGATGAAATGATGTCCTTGGCACAAGGCGAACAAACTTGGTTCAACGAGCAATTCTCAAATAATCTTCCGCTCGGGGTGTTAAAAACTATCGGGGTAAGCGAGCCGTTCAAGAATCGGGGAATCGGGACCGCCTTGACGCGCAAGAGTATTGAAATGTTAGGCAGATCATCAAGATGTATTGTATCCATTTGTTGGGATCAAAAGGAGGATACACCATTTTCAAGGGTCATGGAGAAATGTGGCATGAAGATGATCAGTAGAGTTGCTGAATTCTGGAGCATGGATAGTCTAAATAAAAATTATAAATGCCACATTTGTGGATCCCCGCCTTGCAGATGTGATGGGTTGATTTATCAATGTATGCTGGGCTAAGACTCCTGAAGGAACGAAAAGGAATTGGCCTAGGAATACACGAATAAGCGGGAGGTATGAACTCAAACCAGGACCAACCTTTCAATTGTTGGGCTTAATATAGGGATGAAATCGCGTCGTTAACATCAATACGTACAAAATCAATTTGCTAACGGTCAATTTTTCATAAGCGGAGGCTAATGTGGATTTTTTACCATTCTTGAACAACGAAATGAAACCTGAAAAAAATTACAAGGAAATCAACAGGGCATCTTGGAACAGGGTAACGGATGTTCATTTGAACGCCGTGTTTTATGATCTTAACGGCTTTATAAAAGGAAAGTCTTCACTTAACGACATTGAATTAGGATTACTTGGAGATGTAAAAGGTAAGAGCATCTTGCACCTGCAATGTCATTTTGGCCAGGATACCCTATCATTGGGAAGGCTTGGAGCCCATGTTACCGGCGTTGATTTATCGGACAAAGCCATTCAAAGAGCGAGAGAATTGGCTGAAAAGACGAACATAGAAGCCGAATTTATTTGTTGTGATATTTATGATTTGCCCAAACGCTTAAATAAACAATTCGATATGGTTTTTACGAGCTATGGGGTCATAGGATGGTTACCTGATTTGAATAAATGGGGAGCGGTTATTTCAAAATTTTTAAAACCAATGGGGACCTTTGTTTTCGTGGAGTTTCACCCTGTACTWTGGATGTTTGACAAGAATTTTGATAAAATCGGCTATAACTACTTCAATKCRGGAGCAATAGTTGAAACYGAAACGGGTACTTATGCGGATARAGAKGCCGATTTTACCCAGGAATATGTAATGTGGAACCATGGAWTGGGKGAGGTGATAAGTGGTTTAAGAGRCAACAAAATTGAGATTGCATCTTTGAATGAGTATGATTATTCACCTTATAATTGTTTCAACCACRCGGTTGAATTTGAGCCGAAAAAATACAGGATTAAACACCTYGGAAATAAGATTCCAATGSTCTATTCWATTGTAGGRATAAAATCACGAGAGGAGACCCCACCAARGACTTAGAYKGTGCCTTCCTTTARCCTCTGYSMAYCAGGGGAATWACYAAATATTGGGTTWMCYMMCAAGCCAATTCTTAATCTATATTAAGAGTCTTTCTTAAACTACCTTATAAGCAYCCCTTCCATTTGTGTCGGACCTTTGTCTTGAATCAATAAGTCATTAAAWWKTAATGACATAGATAAAAATAAAACAGTTCGAATTACAAATTTTAAAACCTCAATACAATGAAAAATTTAATTCTATTAATGACAATCGTTACGGTCTCAGTGCAAGTTTTTGCGCAAAAACCGTTGGAAGATTTCAAACCGGTGCTCAAAAGCACGTTGGCCAAATCAATCAAAGTAAGCTATGAAAAAGGCTACGCAATTGAAGAAGTAAAACCCAATATTTATGTGCTTACCGATGGCATCTGGCAATCTGCTGTCATTGTAACATCCAAAGGCGTGGTGTTGATCGATGCACCCGAAAGTATTGGACAGAACATAAAGAAAGCCGTAGCTGAAGTAACCAAAAAGCCGATTACAACTCTGGTCTACACACACGGACATTCAGATCATATCGGAGGGTCTCAACATCTGGCGGATATTAAAAATTTGGAAATAATCGCCTTAGCAGAGGTTGCTACTTTTTTAAGGGAACAAAAGGACCCAAGGCGGCTGATACCGACGACTGTTTTTGAAGGGGCCTACGTTATAAAAAAAGGGGACAAACAAATTCATCTATCCAATCACATGAACTATCATTCCAATGAAGGCGACCTGTTTGTGTCTATTCCTGATGATAAATTCTTGATGGTGATAGATGTGCTAGCACCCGGCTACGTGCCATTCAAAAACCTCGATTTGAGCAATAACATTGGCAACTATCTAAAAGTCTTTGACCAAATATTGGCCTATGATTTTGATGTCTTCATCAGTGGCCATTTGACCGGGATAGGAACGAGGACCGATGTACTTCAAACCAAGGCATATGTGGAGGATGTTTATGCAACCGTTAAACGTGTTCATAAAACAACGAATATGATGCAAATTATGGCAGCTGGAGCTGAAAAAATTGGTTGGGATAATAAGTACCTCCTATTTGATACCTTCTTGAATCATGTAATTGAGGAGAGTTATAAGGAAATTGAATCCCGTTGGATCAAGAAATTGGCGGGTGTGGATGTTTTTTCAAAAAGTCATGTTTCGGCCATGCTCAATTATGTGAGATGGGATGACTAATTTGCCCAACTTGCGAGAGAAAGGGATAAGCATCTGCTAAAATGCGTCTTATCCAAATACATGACAATAATGATGGAGCCTGYCTACCGAGAAAGGCAGGTTCCATTAAAWAAGCCTTTTCGCTGACAATTCATTGTCCTSGATTGCGTTCATYGGATTGCCATGTCCCATGAAAAGTACAGGCATCAGGAGCTCCKCTTCTGATCCACTACCGAGWGATTTGGCCATCGAGGAGAGATTGGTTACGCTCATCGTTAAGCCWGTTAGTGAAATTAGATGGACAAAAGACCGCCGGTGCATAYTGTTCTATTCCATTATAAGTCTTTCTACGGGCACTCGATTCAAAAAATCCGGAACTTATATTAATAACGTACGCTATCGAGAATTGGTTCATTCATGCGCTTCCAGAGCCTTTAAAATCTTCCTGCCTCTAGATATAAATCCTGCAGTTTGATGCGGCATTTGCGCGGTAATGCTGGAAGCCAATTCATGTTTGATCTCCGGATATTTATCCACCAGCTTGTGGATTACCGTCATACTAAAGCAACGGACGGCTAGTGGTTCCTCCTTAGAATTGAGCAGCTTAAAACAATTATCCAGTACGGGTCCCTCAAGCTCTTCAGGGACTGAAATATATTGCAGCGCCCGCACGATATTGCGGTTGACAGCGGGATGGTTGCCCTTCTCTTCAAGCTTCATCACCAGGGCTGGAAGATGATCGAGCAATAGTTCGGGGTGTTTTTCTGCGATGACCGACAAGGGCCAGGCCGCCCGCTGTGTAATTCGGTAAGGCGCGTCGAATATCAGATGGATAATTTCGATTATCCTTCTCGGCTCTTCAATGATTTCTGCCACGATTTGAGTCGTCAGGGCCTTCGACTGTTCTGCTTTCAGCGCGTCTCGGAAATTCATAGTATGAATAATATTGCCAATAAAGATAGGAGTTTAGTCAATTCCAATATATTTGAATGACCATAAAATATGAAAGAGCTTCCCATCATCGACCTCTGCTTATCTGAACAGATCAATGCTGAACGGGTACACAGTGCCTTAAAAGACGTCGGATTTCTATATATCAAAAACCATGGAGTGCCGGCTGAATTACAAACTGGTTTAACGGATTTAGCCAAACGTTTTTTTCAATTGGAACAAAGTCAGAAGCGTGCAATTGCAATGGAAAAGGGCGGTAAGGCATGGAGAGGTTATTTCCCTTTTAAGGGAGAGTTAACTTCCGGGATACCTGATTTAAAGGAAGGGCTATATTTCGGAGTAGAGCATGGCCCCAATCACCCTGAAGTAGTAGAAGGCACACCCTTGCATGGTTGCAATCAATGGCCAGGAGAAGAAGAGTTGTCCGAAATGAAATTAATTGTTTCTGCGTATATGGATCACATGGAGAAGCTGGGCCACCATTTAATGGAGCTCACGGCAATGGGACTTGGCCTGGAGAAAGCGTATTTCTCGGTCCGATATGGAAAGGAGCCGACCATGCTCTTTAGAATATTCAATTATCCCTTCCAGAAGGAGTTAGATCCCAGTTCCTCCTGGGGCGTTCAAGAACATTCTGATATGGGTTTCCTGACAATGCTGCTCCAGGATGAAAATGAAGGACTGGAGGTCAAGTCTCGTGGATCTGATGAGTGGATCGCTGCTCCACCTATTCCGGGTACATTTGTTGTCAATATTGGTGATATGTTAGAGCTCTGGACGCACGGTATCTATCAGGCAACCTTACATCGTGTGAAGAATACCTCCGGCAATGACCGCATGTCTTTTCCATTCTTTTTTGATCCCTCCTGGCACTCAAAGCTGAAGCCTATTGATGCAGCTTTGCTTCGTACCGAAGAACTTGCTAATGTGCCTCCCAGTACAACCAGAAAGTGGGATGGAGCCGATATACGCTCCCTCAGTCATGACGCAACTTATGGGCGTTTTGTTTGGGAGAAGGTTAGGACGGTTTTTCCTAATCTGTAAAAGGTAATTGGCTGGATCGCCAATCGGTTAGCGGAAGCATTCGCCCTGCCTTTTATTTTGTTGTCTGAATTCTTTAGGTAATCGTATATCCATGCTGTTCCCCCAGCCGTAGAATGTTAAAACGATGTTTGACAGGAATTGAAACGGTTCTGTGAGCTGAAATCATTCCTGTCAATCTAAATGTGTCAAAATAGGGTGTTTACAGAATTATAACCACGTGTTTTTAGATCCACTTCAACCTGGGTGGGATTGTATTGTTTCAATAAATTAATCAATGTGCAAGTAATCCTGGCTCCTTTTTACGTTGTGTAGATTTTCTCCTAGCAGAGGCATAAATAATCAGAACCTATCGAAAATTCATGGATGAAAATTTTGAGGACAGATCTTATTCCCTTTTTTTTGTTTAAACAACAGTTGTTGAAACGAATAAATTGCCCCGACTTTGAAGATAGAGGAAGAAATTAAGCAAAAGAGGTTCACCAGTGTTCATCAAGTAGCACACCTGAACACCATGTTCACGGCAAATTGGTTAGTGAGCCTAGCAAAGGTTGCGCTTAAGCCATTCGGTGTCACCCATCAACAATACAATGTACTTAGGATTCTACAAGGCAAAAAACAGTTCCCTTGCTCAGCGGACAGTATTAAGGAGGTAATGATTGATAAGAGTCCTGATCTGACCCGTTTACTGGATCGTTTGATTGATAAGGGATACGTGAGTAGATCTGTATGTGAGGCCAACAGGAGAAAACTGGACATCGTAATCACGGAACGAGGAATGGCCCTGTTGAAGCGGATTAAACCTAAAATAGCTGCGTATTTCCGCCAGGCAAAAAAAATAACAGACCAAGAAGCAATTGAATTGAGCCGCATTCTCGATAAAATGCGCGGATCATTGGAAGAGACAAGCCAGGAGGAGGTTTGCGATGAACAATTTGCAATGAGTACTGTATAAGGATCAAATGGTGAGAATTATCAACCATAACCGTTAACGAATAACTAAGATCCAATAACGATTAACCAATAAACAACCAAACCATGAGTGAGCCAACAAGAGCTGGAGATGGACCTGAAATGGTCGAATTAGAAGGAGGTAAAAAGTATGCATGGTGTGCATGTGGCAAATCTCAAAACCAACCATATTGCGATGGATCGCATAAGGATACGGAGTTTGCGCCTGTGGTCTTTGAGGCAGAAGGTGGAAMGGCCGCKCTCTGYATGTGTAAGAAGACAGGCAATGGGCCATTTTGTGATGGTTCACAYGCTAAGTAAGMGGTAGCGAAAAGTGTACTTGCGCGTGTTCCCAGGATGGAANNGCGTGCAAGTGCAAATAAGCACASGSAATCAGTCGTGATAYTTATTGGGACCTATATTTAACRATCAAWATTTCGACTCGTCTRTTCATRGATSRCTCCCAGGGATTCGTCGGGTTCGGAAATAACATTCGGSTACAGTTGAAKCCTTTGATGGCCATTCTTCTTTCTGCRATTKCATTSGCAATTAAATAGTTCTTTACGGTYAAGGCRCGGTCTTCKGAYAATTTCTGMGTCACYTCYASCCCTSTMRARCACCCATTGGTGTGCCCYTCAATTTGAATYTTRAGWGAWGGATGCCTGATCATYATTTGYTTMAGCCTGYCAAAWGTAGGYTYAGAGCTRGGYAGTGCTTTTGGAGARYCWCCGTAATAAWTAATRTTGTGCAAYTCAATTTTCYCACCTTCTTTCAGTTTTGGCAAGGCGATTACGATGGTGCTGGAATAAGTCGTTGTYAGCTGRGTTGAGTCCAGCGTYTTCTCGCTAAAAAAGTGCTGATCRTCAGCAGCGGTTAACACGTATTTTGCCCTCTTCTTGCGGACTGCAATAGGCACGTTTATCTTGTACTTTCCAGTAGTCGCTTCACTTTGGGTTTGCTTCAACAACTCTCCTGTTATTGCATCTTCCCAACTAATTTGAGCTGCCAGTCCAGCTCCTGTCTCCTTATCAATCACTTTGCCCTTAAGTTCTTTATTTCTATAGTATTTGAATCGAAGTGAGAATCCACTACTCCCCCCATGGACGTTGTCCACAATCAGATAATAAACATCACCTTTCTTAACGTCCAGAGCCTTGCTGAAATTATTACCATGTCCGGATCGAATAAAGGACTCTTTAGCAAGTGTGGAGAGCCCGGTCCTGCTTTTTTCTTGCACCTTGTTTCGGGCAAGATTTGATCTGATAGGAAGGTTTTCTGCTTCAGTTAAACGCTCGCAAAAATGCGACCCATCTTGTTTAAATAGCAGGAAGTCGAGATCGTAAGATGGGTCCGTTGGGATGATTTTGAAAGTTAAAATAGCGGTCATCGATACCTCGAATTTTATCCAGAGGCTGTTGTGCTCTTGTTCTAACCAGTACTTGCTCTTTGCCGAATTTCCCTGAATTTCTAGTTGCTTTCCATAGCCTTCCGGGCCACACCTGAATTGAATCGTATTGATCGGCTTAATTTCAATTGCGTTATGACAATCGCCACAGTTTTGAAGAATCCCGCAGGGGATTTGGGTAAAAGCGCGGTTTTCCTGGCTGTATCCTTGAAGACAGGCTAAGCCTAAAATCAATAAAGTACAACCTGGCTTCATGGGGTGCTTGTTTAATTTATTGACCCATATATAACGCGTACCTATCCTTTCTTATTCGCCAACTGCCCACAGGCAGCATCTATGTCCTTCCCCCGGCTTCTGCGGATATTGGCAATGATGTTTCGGGATTCAAGAAACTTAACAAAGGCATTTACCTTCTCATAATTCGCCTGTCGAAGATTGCAATTGTCAATTGGATTATATTCGATGATGTTCACCTTACAGGGAATATGTTTGCAGAATTCGGCCAGCTCCCTGGCGTCCTCAATCTCATCATTGAAGTCTTTGAAGATGATGTATTCATAGGTAACCCGGGTGCCCGTCTTATTATGAAAATAGATCAAGGCCTCTGCGAGGATATCCAGTGAATTTTGCTCATTAATCGGGATGATCTCTGATCGTTTTTTGTCGTTGGCAGCGTGGAGGGACAGTGCCAAATTGAACTTAACATCGTCGTCTGCCAGTTTCTTAATCATCTTGGCTATGCCAACAGTTGACACGGTAATTCTCTTCGGTGACATTCCCAATCCATCAGGAGAAGTGATCTTGTCAATGGAGTCGAGAACATTCTGGTAATTTAATAGTGGCTCACCCATGCCCATATACACAATGTTGCTCAATCCTTTGCCATGCTCCTCCTGGGCCATACGGGTAATGGCAACCACCTGATCGTATATCTCCGCAGCGTCAATATTGCGTTCTCGCTTAAGTTGGGCAGTAGCACAAAATGCGCAGGTCATACTGCAGCCAACCTGTGATGAAATACAGGCAGTTAACCGCGTACTACTCGGGATGAGCACACCTTCAACTAGATGTCCATCATGTAATTTGAAGGCGGTTTTAATGGTTCCATCTTGTGAGTCCTGTCGGTGGGCTACAACTATCGGATTGATGCAATATTCTGCTTCCAGTTTGTCCAGGAGTGTCTTAGGCAAATTGTTCATTGCACCAAAGGAACCCACAGATTTCTTCCACAGCCAATGCTGTATCTGCTTGGCCCGGAATGATTTCTCTCCAAAAGATGCCAATACTTCAGCTGTTTCTGCATTTGATAATCTACGGAAATCCCTCTTCTCTTTATGTTGCTCTCTCATTGTATGTTGCTAATATTCAAATGTATAGATAATCTGCCTGCGTTGTCGTTAAGCGGACAAACACAATATAAGATAAAAATTACGGATCTTTTGTGCGATTATGTGCTATATTTGCCATAATACCATCTTATAGATGGCTTAATTACATGTTTTACTAATAATTATAGACGATGACTTCTGGAACAGTCAAATTTTTTAACAGTGAAAAAGGTTGGGGTTTTATTTCTCCTGACGATGGTGGAGAGGATATCTTTGTACATCATTCTGCCTCTACTGATGCTTTAAACGAAGGTGATAAAGTATCTTACGAATTGGAAGACGGTCCCCGTGGTGCAAAAGCGGTGAATGTCTCCAAGTCAGCTTAGTCTGATTCGTATAGATATTCTTTTCGCAAAGCACCTTTAAGGATTTAGTTTCCTTTCTCTTTCTTTTTCAGGCTGCCTTCATACACATTGAATTGTTGGAATTTGCATTCCAACGGTCCGTTGTAGAGTGTGAGCTTCTGAGACGGCCTTAGACCGATATGCTTCATGGCTTCTGTGTTGCTGGATAGGATCCAGGCATCAAAACCGTTGTAGTTGGCTTTTAAATGGTCTCCAATTTCCTGGTACATTGCATTTAGATCTTTTTCCCGGAGGCGTTCTCCATAAGGTGGGTTGAAGATAAGTAGGCCCTCTTTAGTTTTTGGGAGGTGCGACTTAAACGCAATGCGCTCAAGTTTGATAAGTCTTCCCAGGCCGAAGTCCAGTGAACCCATTTTCGCCAAGTCTATCGATTGGCTGTCAATATCTCCTCCAATGATGGATACGGTTGGAGCTTCCACTGATTGTTTCGCGGATCTCACAACTGACATCCATAAGTCCCTGTCGAAGTCTTTCCAGTTCATGAAGAGATACTTTCTACGATTTACTCCTGGAGGTATTTTAGCTGCCATCATGGCGGCCTCTATCAGGATAGTTCCTGTTCCGCACATAGGGTCAATGAGTGGAATTGATGGTTCCCAACCTGCGAGTAGTAACATTCCGGCAGCAAGACATTCGTTGAGCGGAGCAGGATGGCCCGTTCTGCGATAGCCTCTTTTGTGCAGGGATTCACCAGAACTATCCAATGATATGTTTACCTGATTGTTGGAAACGTGAACATTGATGCTCACCTCTGGAAACTGGGTGTCCACATCAGGTCTGCGGCCAGTTTTATCTCTAAATTGATCTACAATTGCGTCTTTAACTTTGAGCCCAACATACTGGGAGTGGGTAAAGGTCTTCGAGAACACAACGGGGTCAATGGCAAAAGTTTGATTGAGCTGCAGGTATTTGCTCCAATTGATCTGCTTGGTTTTGTTATAAAGTTCTACTTCATTTCTAGCATTGAAGTGTTCAATCGGCAACAATACTTTTAGGGCCGTTCTGAGATGGTGGTTGGCCATATACAGAAACTTAAGGTCTCCTTCGCAAGAAACAGCGCGTCGCAGCAGTTCAATATTCTTACCTCCAAGATCCTTTACTTCCTCAGCAAGAACGGCTTCCAATCCGTGGAATGTCTTAATCAATAATTGCATGCCGCAAAGTTACGATTATGTTGGCTATGGAGGCTGTTCTTCGCGCTTATTGGTCGCATTATTGGACCAATGCTTCGTTATTTTGCCCACATGGCTCTTGTAGTTGATGCCGCCGGGAAAGTTGCATGGTCATTTTACTACCTCAGCAGGTGACCTGTCATTGGGCACTTACGCGTTGCTTCACTTCGTTATGAGTGCCTTCGGTGCGATTGATGTGCTAAGCAAAATAGTAAAACTGAAAAGGTGAATCAAACCCCGGTTTTTCACCGAGGCGCCTGACATTCAAATAGCTAACCTGTGTAACTTATTGTAGGGGGGCAAACGCCGCACGCATTGTATTAATCTAGGTGCTACGGTATCGCGCCAATTTCATGGTCGATCGTTTTACTTGACCACCTTAAAGTCAACGTATTTATAAATATCAACCCCGACTAGTTTGCCGGTCTCTGCATCCTCAACTGGCCGGGTATCTATCTTGGAGATATTTCTTGGCTCATTTTCTGAAACATCATAGGTCACGCTGATATTGCCTTGCATGTCATAATCTGTCATCGTCCATTTTGTATCGCTTAACCGTTCAGCCTTCCACAAGGTATATTCCACGGCATTACTTTGTCCCGTACTGCTCGAATCAGCTGCGGAGCCATGCGGGTACTGAGTAAGGGTACACTCACATCGGACGGCCGTTTCGATCTGTTTCGTATCCTCGCCGTTATCGTTATAACAGACCACAAAGGCCCGAATATTTTTCTGCCCAACCGTAATTTGTTCTCCGTCACAAAACTCGGGCAAAAAGTACACTGCTGTGTCAAGCTGACTAAAGCTTTCAACAGATATAAACATCATTATTAAAACGATCCCAATCTTATTCATCCTCTTCTGTTTTATATTTGTACTTCTTACGTAGAACAAGTGGGTAAAGTTACGTAAAATATGAAGTTCAGGTTGTGAAAAACAAGGGCCCAAAGCACCAAATGACGTGAAGAAGACGTTAGTAAGAGGCTGAAAACCAAAACACGGAATGAGGTGGCGGACAGCGTGGCGAAGTGAATAGCAACGGGCAACTGGTCTTGGAAAGGTGCACCGCATCCGATCCTCGGATGTGCAAAAATCTTTTGGTTTCCCAAATTTCTATCTTGAAGAAAAACTATCTTTAACCCTCCATGTATGCTATCGTTGACGTAGAGACAACCGGCCTTGCCGCAGACAGAAGTAAGATCACTGATATCGCCATTTTCATCCACGACGGAGAGAAAATTGTGGACCAATACAGTACGCTGATTAACCCGGAATGCAGCATTCCTCCCCGCATTTCCATGCTCACGGGGATTACGGATGAAATGGTTGCAGATGCACCCACATTCTACGAAGTAGCAAAGGAAATATTCCTCAAAACGGAGAACATGATCTTTGTGGCGCACAATGTAGGATTCGACTATGCCATGATACGGTCAGAGTTCAAACGGCTAGGTGGAAACTTTCAAAGGAAGAAACTGTGTACGGTTCGCTTGAGTCGCAAAATATTGCCGGGCATGCGCTCTTATGGATTGGGCAATTTGGCCAAGAGCCTGGGAATAAAAATTGTTGGTCGTCACCGTGCGGAAGGTGACGCTCGTGCGACTGTTACCCTTTTTGAAAAGTTACTGAAAGAGGACGAGGCGGGATTTATAGAAAAGTCATTGAATGTGAGGAGCCGGGAGGCGACGTTACCTCCAAATTTGCCCAAGGAGGTCTTCGATGCGATACCAGAAGCAACCGGTGTCTATTATTTTCGGGATGAGAAGGACAAAATCATCTACATAGGTAAGGCCAACAATATCAAAAGTAGAGTGCTCTCTCATTTTAGTGGTGGAGAAAAAAAACCGTTGGCCATGTTGAGTCGAACGCATAACATTACCTACTCACTAACCGGAAATGAACTGGTTGCATTGCTTTTGGAGTCTGATGAAATCAAGAAGCATTATCCGCTCTACAACCGATCACAAAAGCGATCAAATGATGTATTTGGCATTTGTGAATATGAGGATAAGCTGGGCTATAGGCGACTGGCCTAYAAYAATTTGAAATTACTGACCGATCCATTGGCTACCTTCTATAATATTGCGGAGGCTCGTACTTTTCTAACCAATTTGAAAGAGGAATTCAACCTCTGCCAAAAATTGTGCAGCTTACAGACCGCACCTACGGCGTGCTTTGATTATCATATCAAGAAATGCAAAGGAGCATGCTGTGCTAAAGAGAAACCGGATGAGTACAATCTACGCTTCAAGAAAGCGTTGAAGAGTATCTCTGGCGGTATGGTCAATTATCTGATTGTCGACCAGGGAAGAACGGAGGATGAAAGCTCCATTGTAATGGTGGAGGATGGGAGATATGAAGGTTTCGGGTACGTGAATAATGACATTCAAATTGAATCGTTTGAACAAGCACAGGACTACATACAACCCTACAAGGACAATAGAGATATCCAGCGCATATTAAGGGCTTACCTCAGAAAGAGTTCTGGAAAAGAGATCATTGAGAAGAAGTAGGGTAGGGCAACATGACCATTAAATCCAAATTAGCAACTTTCAAAGAAGCGCTTAATGGGGGGCAACAAGATTATACGACCCTTCACATAAGGAGAGCGCTTTTGATGCTGGCGATACCTATGATCTTGGAAATGGTCATGGAATCCATATTTGCGCTGGTTGACGTGTATTTCGTCGGCAAACTTGGAACGGATGAAGTTGCAGCCGTAGGACTTACCGAACCCGTATTGATGATGGTTTACTCTATTGCCCTTGGCATCGCCATGGCAGCGTCTGCTATGGTTGCAAGAAGGGTGGGTGAAAAGGAGCTGGACCGTGCTTCGATTGCAGCAGGACAGATAATTTACCTTGGACTGGGGCTATCGATTGTAATCTCTGGTTTAGGGCTCATCTTCGCACCAGATATTCTGCAAATGATGGGCGCCACCGACACAGTGGTCGCTCTTGGAACACCGTATATGCGTTGGCTTTTAGGAAGCAACGTTGTCATTGTATTGCTTTTTCTGCTGAATGCAATATTTAGAGGTGCCGGCAATGCACAGATAACGCTCAGAGCACTTACCATAGCGAATGGTTTGAACATTGTGTTGGATCCACTGTTGATTTTCGGAATAGGCCCCTTACCTGCTATGGGCCTGGAGGGAGCTGCCATAGCGACCATAATAGGAAGAGGGACCGGTGTGATTTACCTCTGTTATCATTTGTTTAACGGTACAGGACTGCTAAAAGTAACCCTGGCACACATGCGAATACACTGGGATGTTATAAAACGCTTGGTTGATGTCGCTGTAGGTGGGGCAGGGCAATTTTTGATTTCTTCTGCTAGCTGGATGTTTATCGTTCGGATTGTTAGTGAATTTGAAGAGGAGGCGGTTGCCGGATATACTTTTGCTGTCAGAGTCATCATTTTTACAATCTTACCAGCTTTCGGATTGGCCAATGCTGCAGCTACCATGGTTGGGCAAAACTTGGGAGCCGACCGTCCCGATAGGGCAGAAAAGGCTGTTTGGCTGGCAGCATTCTATAACTTTGTTTTTCTTGGCTTCATCTCCGTTATATTTTATGTGTTTGCATTGGATATTTTGTCGTTTTTCTCTCAGGATGAAAAGGTCATTTATTATGGGGTTCAGTGTTTACAAATTATCTGTTTTGGATATATGGCTTTCGCTTATGGAATGGTGTTGGGGCTTGCGTTTAACGGAGCCGGAGATACGAAAACACCCACCCGGGTTAATCTGGTAGCTTTTTGGTTGATACAGATTCCACTCGCTTACATGCTGGCAATTGAGCTACAATACGGTCCTGCAGGTGTCTTTGTTGCCATCGCGGTATCTCAGTCTTTGTTGGCCTTGATAAATATTGTACTCTTCCGTCAGGGTAGGTGGAAAGGTACGGCCATTTGATTATTAGGCTGTCTCTATAAAATGTCTATATTGGGTATCCATTCACCCTTATCCTGAAATGAAAATTGATTACAGTAAAGAATCCCGCGAACTGGATTGCGGTACCTTATGGAAAATAACTGACGAGATTGTTTTAATGCGTTTCAAGGACGGGGTCGATTTATGCCTCGAGGACGCAAAGGCCGTGAGCGAGGCTGCCATAAATCTCTTTCAGGGTAAAAAGTTTTTGGCCATAATCGATGTGCGAAATATGGGAGGGTCGGTGGCTAAAGAGGCCAGCAAATTTTTTGCTACAAATGAGGAGATTGCTAAGTATCGACTCGCGCAGGCCATCGTGGTGAACACCCTGGCCATGAAACTTGTCGCCCGATTTTATATTAAGATTGACAAGCCTCTAAGGGAAGCTCAGGTTTTTGATGACATAGAAGAAGCTATGGATTGGCTTCAGACCAAGCGGTATTTGCTCGGCTAGCGAATCTCACAAGCAGAGCTGTTTTAATCTAGAGAAGCGGTAAGCAGAATCAGTCTCAACATCAAAATTGCTTCTCCAGTTTCCTTCCTGGTGTGTATGGCGCTTTATACTTGTCCATTTCCGCCTCCAATTCTACAACGGTTGCAATGGCCTGCTTTAGCAAAGCTTTTACCGGCTCATATTCTTCCCGGGCTATTTTGAGGGCGTCCATATTGGTCTGTGTAGGTGCTGAAGTTGCTCTCCACATACTCCACATGGCACCGGATACTCTGTCATTAATACTGGGATAAGTTTCAAAGTCCCTTCGGGCAAGACTTCTATCTCCATAGAGCTTAATTTGAATTTCACCTAGTTGCTTCTCAACAGCTTTTACCTGCTTCATCAGTTCCATGGGTAGGTTTGGTGTTGCCTGCACTGCGATTTTGATATGTTTGATTTTTTTATCAGCATCTGCTTTGGATTCACCTGCGGTGATCAGCACCCTTCGGAAATCATCCAACTCCCGTTGGAAAGCCAGTAAGGCAGCTTTGTCCTTTGCAGGAAGCGATGTGTTATTAAGTGTCTTACATTTAAAAGCGACAGGATCTCCCAAAGGAGTAATGACTCCATTTTCCGACTTGGCGATCGAAACCGTATAATTTCCAGGTAGCGCGATAGGGCCGCTTGAATTTTCCCCATATCTGCTTGTTTCTTCTGTCTTCAATTTTATGGCGGACATGTCAGAGTACCTGAAATCCCAGGTTACCCTTTTTATGCCTGTTGAAGCATCTGTCTTGATTTTCCGAACTTCATTTCCTTTTTCATCTTTAATTGTGAAAATTAAATAGGGCTTCTCTTCTGTATCTTCCGACCTCATCATCTCAAAAGATGGGTACGGGACTTTTTCCCCCGCCTTGATCAGTTTTTTCTCTCTACGCTGTCGCTCCTCCTTTAAAGTGCGTAAAGTGTCTTTTATCATATAGGTGAATGTCGCACCCAATGGTGGGTTATCTGCTGTGTAAAAAGAGGCGCCTTGTGATCCCTTTCCTCTCAAACCCAATGGCCTTGAGTCCACATACATCAAAGCGTCCTTGACCGGGAATATATGGGAGCCTTTGGCTGCAATGTCTTTCTTATAAGTTCTCAGCGGCGTATAGTCGTCGAGGATATAAAACCCGCGGCCGAATGAGGCAAGCACAAGATCATTTTCCCGCTTTTGTATTTCGATATCCCGTACCGCAATAGTTGGTAAGCCGGCTCCCAGCTTTGTCCAATCCACTCCTCCATCCAATGAGAAATACAACCCGAACTCTGTACCAGCAAACAATAGTTTTGGGTTGACATGATCTTCTGCAATCGCATAAACAGATCCCCGTTTAGGTAGATTACCTTGAATAGCAGTCCAGGATTTTCCTTTATCAGTACTCTTAAGAATATAAGGTTTGAAATCCCCTCGCTTGTGGTTGTTGAAGGCAACATATACCGTATTTGCTTCATGCTGAGAGGTCACAATGTCATTTACATACGTTGTTTCTGGTACTCCAGGGAATTTGTCGTACTTGATCCAGTTGCTGCCACCATTGTCCGAGACTTGCAGCAGGCCATCATCAGTACCTACATACAATAATCCCTCTTGCTTGGGAGACTCATCAAAAGCAACAATGTTACCGTAAACGGTCGTCGATTTGTTCTTCATAACCGCGTCCATACTCCATACCTGACCCATTACCGGAAGGGTGTTACGGTCTATTTGTCTGGTTAAATCAGGACTTACGGCCGTCCAGGAGTTTCCCCTATCCTCACTTCTGAACAGTTTGTTGGCGGCAAAGTAGAGCCGCGTGTTTTTGTGCGGACTGATGAGTAATGGGGCATCCCAGTTCCATCTGAGCGCAGGTTCTCCTTTTCCAGGTTGTGGTTTAATTCCTAATTTCTCTCCACTCTTCTTATCATACCTGGCCAACCAGCCATACTGGGCCTGTGAGTAAACAATGTTGGGATCTACAGGATCAATAGCCGCTTCAAAGCCATCGCCACCTAAAGTGATATACCAATCAGAGTTGACAATACCAGAACTATTGGTGGTCCGGGATGGCCCTCCCTGGGTGTTGTTGTCCTGTGTTCCTCCATATACAAAGTAAAACGGTTCGGTATTGTCTACGGCAACTTTGTAGAATTGGGTGACAGGTAGGTTGGCTTTGTATTCCCAGTTGGAAGCATGGTCCCAGGTTTCATAGATTCCTCCATCGCAGCCTACCCGCCAGTGATTGGTATTGGTGGGGTCTATCCAGATGCAATGGTTGTCCACGTGTTTGTTCTTTTCTCCTGTTGGCTTAAATGTTTTGCCGCCGTCTTCGGTATGATGCAACCAGGTGTTCATGGAAAATATCTTATTTACATCATTGGGATCACAGATGATCTCCTGATAATAATTTCCGCTTGTTGAATACCCGCTCATCTTCTTCCAACTGGCTCCTCGATTGGTAGATCTAAAAAATCCACCTTTCTTGTCAGAGGCCTCAATAATGGCAAATACGTAGTCCGGATTTACCGGAGATATGGCCAGGCCGATTCTTCCTACATCAACGGAGGGCAATCCGCTCTTTAGTTTTTTCCAGGTTAATCCTCCATCTGTAGATTTGTGAATACCTGATCCAGGACCACCGCCAATATAGGTGAAAACATGACGCATCCTCTGCTCAGCAGCAGCATAGATCACATCTGGATTGCGCGGGTCAATAACGATATCAGTAATGCCTGTGTACGCGTCAATATGGAGTATGCGTTTCCAAGTTTCGCCACCATCAGTAGACTTATAAAGCCCTCTTTCTCCACCTTTTTTCCAAAGCGGTCCCATCGCTGCAACATAAACCACATTTGAATTCCGTGGATCGACAATGATCTTCCCAATGTGTTCGGAGGTTTTGAGCCCTTTGTTTTTCCATGACTTACCTCCATCTTCGGACTTATAGATCCCATCTCCATAAGCTACTGAGCGCTGGTTGTTATTTTCTCCAGAACCCACCCAAATCACGTGCTCATTGCTTGGATCGATGGTAATGCATCCAATGGAGTAGGATCCCTGACCATCAAATATGGGCAGATAGGTAGTGCCTGCATTGGTAGTTTTCCATACCCCTCCAGAGGCTACAGCCACATAATATTCGCTTGTGTTATTTGGATTCACCGCTAAGTCTGCGATTCGGCCTGAGGTAAACGCGGGGCCGATGCTTCGAAACGCAAGGCCGGAAAAGGTACCTGATTTGTGTTTTCCCTTTGGGGCATCGTCTTTCTTTTTTTGTGCGAATGAAATAGTTGTACTCAACGCAAAGAATATTGATAGTAATAGGGTCGCTCTCTTCATGTGTCTATTGATTTTAGGGACGGCTAATTTATAATAAATGTTGCAAAATCTGGTACTTACTGTGTATTCGGCACTGTTCTATAGGTTGCTTATTTTTGAGGCTGTCTGGAGGTAAAAGTAAGTTCGATAATTGGAGCACTGTTTAACTCGGATTTATACCTTTGATGTAATAGAAAATACCCGCTTATGAAACAACTGATATTGATATGCTTCCTTGCTGGCCTGAGTGTCCCTGAGCAGGAGACGCTTCCGATGGGGGACAGTGGATTGATCTCCTTCGAGGAGGTTGTTGAGGTACCTAAGATGCCAAAAGGACTCCTCTTTGAAAACGCCAAAGCATGGATTGGATCTTACTACAAATCACCAAGAATAATTAAGTCGGAAGACGCTATGGAAGGGACTATCAATGCCGTATCGATGTTCAAAATTATGTCTGAGCCGCAGGGAACCAAGCCCGGGGGTGTGATTAATTACAGCCTGGACATCAAGGTAAAAGAGGGTACGTACAAATACACGATCTCCAATCTCCGGCATACCGACAAATCGGGAAAGACTGGATCGGGCGGTAAGCTGGAGCGGTCTGAACCGCTTTGTGGACTTAAGGAAATGAAGCTGGAACAATGGAACGGGATTAAAACACAGGCCAAAACAGGGGTTGAAAAAATAATTGAGGAGTTTAAAAAGGGCATGGCATACACCAGCCCGGATGAATCTGATAAGTTTTGAACGTTTTTCACAGTGTCAAACAATGGGCAATAAGCAATGGGCAAAGGGCAATAAGCAATATGCAACACGCAATCCGTAACACACACAACACAACACGCAATCCGTAACCCACAACATACAACACGCAACCTGCAACACGAAACACACAACACACGACACACGACACACAACAAGCAACAAGCAACACGCAACCCGCAACACGCAACTTGCAACCCGCAACCCGAAACACTTAACAAGCAACACTTAACACGTAACACTTAACACGTAACACTTATGAACAACCACGAAATTGACTACAAAATTATTGGCGAAGAGATGCAATGCGTCGAAATTGAGCTGGATCCAAATGAGACGGTGATTGCAGAGGCAGGAAGCTTTATGCTTATGGATAGTGATATAGAAATGAACACCATCTTTGGAGACGGATCGAAGGAGTCGGAAGGTATTATGTCCAAGATATTTTCAGCTGGCAAACGTGTGTTGACGGGGGAAAGCCTGTTTATGACGGCCTACACGCACAGAGGCTCTGGGAAAAAGCAGGTGATGTTCGCGTCTCCCTATCCTGGGAAGATCATTCCTATTGACTTGAGCGAAAGAGGTGGAAAGCTAATTTGTCAGAAGGACGCGTTTCTCTGTGCAGCTCAGGGTGTTTCAATAGGAATTGAATTCCAACGTAAATTGGGTGCGGGTTTCTTTGGAGGAGAGGGATTTATCATGCAAAAA
>JAESRW010000197.1 GCA_016764395.1 Flavobacteriales bacterium | reverse complement strand
CACATCCGGTTCCGCATAGTGGTTCCGCTTCAAAATCTTCAAAGTAGGGGAACGTGCTGATTATAGGATCACTGAGCACAACAAATCCTACGGTGCTGTCATTAAAGGTGTTGGCATCGCCAAACAATCCAGTATAAGAATCAAAAATGTAGGTACCTATGGCAGATAAATCGGAGGTGCCTGTGAATGTGTATGTTAGCGTGTCTCCGGCTGGAATCGTCGTAACAGGCGTTTCAGTAACTGGCGCACCTCCATTAACCGTATATGACACGGGAAATCCCAATTGCGGAGCTGTACCGAAGTTTTTAATGCGCACCGTTACACTCTCCGTAGCGGAAAGCCCACAGCCTGAAGTTGGTGCGTCAATGGCAATGACCCCAACATCATTTGCTGCAGGTGCATATACATTGATATTGTCCAATATCCAGAACATGGACCAATTACCTGTCCAGATAAAAGTCACATTTACCGATACTTTGTTGGCTCCGACTGTTGAAATGTCAATTGTTTGATGGTCGGGATCTGGCGAACTAACGGCAGAATTAAACACAGTGTCTGTGAGCACTCCGTCTGACACTACTACGAAAACCTGTCCACCAAAGTTAGCGTTCAAAAATTGGTCAAATTCCAGGATTACTAATGATTCCCCGATGGTGTTGAAAGTAGGTGAAATCATGTAAACCTCTTCAGCCGTCCCCCCATCATTTGACAGGAGGTCAGAGTCGAATATACACGCTGGGTTAGTGATGGGGGCATTGAGCGTTCTTAAACCCGGGTTGTCAAAATGAAATGAGTCAACAAGCGGGTTGCTTGTAAACGGTACTATGAATGGCGTCCAACCCAGAGGTGGAGTAGTCCCCGATCCAGTGGAGAAATCTTCGTTGATGTAGGTGGTTTGTGCTTGAGTGGAAAAGGTTGCTATGCAACAAAGCGCTAGAGCGCCAACTAGTAGTTTTTTCATATTCAATGGCGGTGTAATGAATGAACTATTATGACTTTTGGGGTCGCAAATGTAAAACAAAAACTGAGACGAAAAAATATATTAAAGGTTGCCTTTGAAGGGTGATTATTCTCTCAAATCAGGCCTCCGATCTGCTGTTCTTTTTTCAGCCTGATCATGCCTCCATTTATCTATATTGGCTTCATGCCCAGATAATAAGATGTCAGGGACTTTCATGCCTTTGTACTCAGCCGGCCTGGTGTAAACCGGGGGTGCAAGAAGTCCATCTTGAAATGAGTCGGTCAGAGCAGATGTCTCGTCAGAAATTGCCCCTGGTAGAAGCCTTACAATGCTATCCGTCAGTACCGCTGCGGCCAATTCTCCACCGGACAAGACATAATCGCCAATAGATATTTCTTTGGTGACAAGGTGTTGTCTTACCCTCTCGTCAATTCCTTTGTAATGACCACATAATAAAATGAGATTGCTCAGGGTAGAAAGTTTGTTGGCGGCACCTTGGTCAAGCAGAACACCGTCTGGGGTGAGGTAGATAATTTCATCGTAGGAGGCCTCCTTTTGAAGTGCCTCAATACAATTGCTTATAGGCTCAATCATCAGCACCATACCAGCACCACCTCCATACTGATAGTCGTCAACGCTCTTCTGTTTGTGCGTGGAGAAATCCCGGAGATTATGGATATTGATTTCAACCACACCGGCATCCTGGGCACGCTGTAGGATGGACTGATTTAATGGGCCATCAAACATCTTGGGAAGAACTGTTATGATGTCTATTCTCATGGTTAAGTGTGGCTTTTGGATAATAGGAAGGTGCGAAATTAATGCTATTTGAAGACATTGAAGAACGTAGACATCGGTAGCTGGATGGGGAAATAGTTTTGAGATATTATAATCACCAACCACGCAAATTGTCAACTTGACAGGAGGGCAAGCTGCATGAAGCTACATTTCTCTCTGATCAAGACTGGATTCAAACAGGCAACATGGATTTTCGTGGAGATTTCTCCATGCCTTCGTCAGGTCCAAAAGACAACTCGTTCCACATGCTTCAGTTTAAGTTACGTTGAGTAAAGGCAACGGTAGAATAAATTCTATCTTTGCGCGATAAAATTCAATTTCTATGGCTGATATCAGATACGACTGGACGAAGGAGGAAATCTTGGAGATCCATAAATTACCGTTGCTAGAGTTGGTTCATCGTGCGGGTTTGGTGCACAGAGAGCACCACGATCCTTTGGAAGTACAGGTCAGTTCATTGCTGTCTATCAAAACCGGTGGTTGTGTGGAAGATTGTTCATACTGCCCACAAGCTGCTAGGTACCATACCGGAGTGGAGGTGCACAAGCTACTGCCATTAAAGGAGGTAGTTGAGTCCGCTCAAAACGCTAAAAAAGGAGGTGCTTCCAGGTTTTGTATGGGAGCTGCGTGGCGAGAGGTGCGCGACAACAGCGATTTTGATAAGGTCCTGGATATGGTGAGGGAGGTAAACTCATTGGGGATGGAAGTTTGTTGTACGCTTGGGATGCTCACTGAAGAACAGGCCAAGAAATTGGATGAAGCCGGCGTCTACGCCTACAACCACAATATAGATACCTCAGAAGAACATTATTCAGATATAATTTCCACTCGAACCTATGGAGATCGACTGAATACCATAAAGAATATTCGCAAAACAAAAATGACCGTATGCTCTGGTGGTATCATCGGACTGGGAGAAACTGTTGAAGATAGAATTGGCATGCTGCTGACCTTGTCAACTATGAACCCTCATCCCGAATCAGTGCCAGTAAACGCATTGGTGCCTGTTGAAGGCACACCGCTTGCGGATCAGGAAACCGTTTCTAGTTGGGAAATGATCCGCATGGTCGCGACAGCCCGAATTGTCATGCCACAAGCAGCGGTGAGGTTGTCTGCTGGAAGGGGGCAAATGAGCAAAGAAGCACAGGCAATGTGTTTTATGTCGGGTGCAAACTCAATTTTTGCAGGTGATAAGCTACTAACTACGCCCAATCCTGAATTCAACGAGGATATGCAGCTATTTCAAGATCTTGGGATAAAAGCGAAAGAGCCCATACCAAGAAAAGGCTCAGCTCCGGTAGAAGCGTAGTTGTAGAGATTCGTTATCTTTCATACGCTAATTTAAGTATTGAAGCTATGCGTTCTCCGTTCTTAGGGTTGGCGTTCCTGTTCATTGCATTGATTGTTGCATGTTGTGATATGTACGCTCAGGAATCTAATGGTGACTCGACATTTAACGCTCGTATCGGAGTTCACCTGAATATGAATTTATTGTACACGGGTTCTGAAAGTACGACTTACGATCCGGCTCTAGGCATAACAACAAATTATCGTAATAAAATCATTGGACTGTCCTTCAAGCCAGCTATGCGCGTAACCACAAGGAGGGGTAACGCTATGGAGTTTGCTCTGGATGAATTGTATTATAGTGTGGACGATCAGGCAACAGTATTGGTTTTTGACTCCATAACTGGAACGACAGTGGCATCGGGAGAGAAGGTCACCACGATTGGTTTTGGGCCTCGATATGAATTCAATTATATTTTCTTGAAGAAGGATAAGATAAGGCCTTATGTCGGTTTGTCATCGATGGTTTTTTATAGATTCCATGAGACTAAACCCGCAAATTCGAATTTCTTCAGGACTAGATCTGAATCTCTGGGAACGGAGTTATTGCTTGTTCCCGGCATGTTGGTCAATCACCTTAGTAAGTTTTATCTAACTTTCTCTTTTCCCATACATCTGGGTACGTTCGCCATCAAGACAAATCACACGGATAATCCCTCTCTACCAAAGAAAACCCGCACAACTACCGTATTTGATTATGATTATTTTGCAAGCCTGCGATTTCGTATTGCATATGGTGTATATCTCAGGTGAATTATTTGAAACAGTGCTCTATGTCCATTGTATCACAGCTTGAATCCAGGCGACAAGAGGGTAGGTTGCGTTCGCTCAGAACAACTAAGGGCCTGATCGACTTCTGCTCCAATGATTATTTAGGCTTTGCCAGGGATATTGAATCCGGTGAAGGGCGAGGCTTAGGTACAATGGGCTCCACCGGTTCGAGGCTGATAACTGGTAACTCAAGCTATGTTGAAGAATTGGAGCAGTTTATTGCCGATTACCACGATGCTGAATGTGGATTGATATTTAATTCAGGATACGATGCAAACCTCGGACTGTTTTCTTCAGTTCCCCAAAGAGGAGACACCGTCTTGTTTGATGAATATTGCCATGCTTCGATTCGAGACGGCCTTCGTTTGGGTTATTGCAGGTCCCATTCATTTCCACACAACGACCTTGAAAGCTTGGAAAGACTGCTCTTGCGGGCGGAAGGAAATGTTTTCGTTGCGGTCGAGTCAGTCTATTCCATGGATGGTACTTTCGCGGATTTGGCGGCGTTGGTATCGCTTGCTGAAAAGCACAAAGCCAGGCTAATTGTTGACGAGGCGCATGCCACTGGACTTTTCGGTGAGCGTGGACAGGGGAGGGTAGTGGAGCTCAATTTACAGGCACGTGTTTATGCTCGAATCCACACGTTCGGAAAGGCGCTGGGAAGGCATGGGGCAATCGTTTTAGGGGATCAAAATCTGCGCGTATTTTTGATCAATTATGCCCGCTCATTTATCTACACCACATCACTGCCAGAATCGGCCTTAATGGGGGTTAAAAGCGCCTATGACAAATTGTCAAAGATTAATTTTAAAGAATTGAAACTCAGAAGGTTGCAGGGTTTATTTACAAAGTTGGTAGAGGAGTGTAGTGCGCTGGATCTAATTGAGAGTTTTTCACCCATTCAGGGCTTGATTTGTGGCAGTAATACGCTTGCAAAATCACTGTCCCAGGCGCTGGAAAATGAGGGGATTTTTGTGTACCCGATTTTGAGTCCGACGGTCCCAAAAGGAACGGAAAGATTGAGGATTTGTATGCATGAATTTAATACCGAGGATGAAGTTTTGAGGTTGGTAAATTGTTTAAAATTGGCAAAAAAATGAGGCGCATTTTTGTAACTGGAATAGGTACTGAAGTAGGCAAAACAGTGGTAAGCGCAGTGCTTGTTGAGGCGCTACGGGCAGACTATTTTAAACCCATTCAGTGTGGTGATCTCGACAATTCGGACAGCATGAAAGTGCGTGGGCTGATAAGTAACACCCAAAGCGTGGTCCACAAAGAATACCACAGACTGAAAGGGTTTAAGTCTCCTCATGCGGCCGCACAGGAAGAAGCTTTGGAAATTGCAGTTGAAGCTTTTGAGTTGCCCGATACCAATAATACACTCATTATTGAAGGTGCTGGAGGTTTGATGGCTCCATTGAATGATCATGAAATGGTGGTTGACCTCATCGCTCATTTTGATGCGGAAACAGTGCTGGTATCAAAAAACTATCTGGGAAGTATCAATCATACCTTATTATCAGTAGAATTGCTCCGCGCTAGAGGATTGAAGATTACTGGAATTATCTTTAACGGAGAATCAGTTCCTGCTACCGAGGAAGTTGTATTGGCCTATAGCGGCCTGAAGCTTCTTGGGAGAATTAATAATGAAACAGAGATCAATAACAAAGTAATTAGCGAATACGCTAAAAAATTTACAAAAATATGAGCTTAGCGGAAAGAGATCTTAACGTATTGTGGCATCCATATACCCAGATGAAGACCATGGATTTACCCGTGGTAATTTCAAAAGGTAAGGGGGCATGGCTTTACGATGAAGAGGGCAATGCATATTTGGATGGAATTTCGTCCTGGTGGGTGAATTCCCACGGTCACGCGCACCCACATATTGCTGAGAAGGTTGCTGAACAGGTGAAGAAACTGGAACACGTCATATTTGCGGGCTTTACGCATCCGGGCGCAGTTGAGTTGGCCGAGCGATTGGTTGGGAAGCTGCCAGATAATCAGAGGCATATTTTCTATTCTGACAATGGCTCAACGGCTGTTGAGGTGGCGCTTAAGATGGCCATACAATATTGGGACAATAAAGGATCGCAGCGAAATACCATTATTTCATTTGAAAACGCATATCACGGAGATACCTTTGGCGCTATGTCTGTATCAGGCAGAGGGGCGTTTATAAAGCCCTTTGAATCCATGTTGTTTGATGTGGTTTTTATTGAGCCACCCAGTGCGGGTAAAGAGGAAGCGTCTTTGGAACAGTTGCGTGAAGTCTTATCAACCAAAGGCGACTCCATCGCCGGCTTTATTTATGAGCCGCTTGTTCAAGGGGCTGCAGGGATGATGATGCATACCGTTCATGGGTTAGAACAGCTTATTTTGGAATGTCAGAGAAATGAAATACTCTGTATCGCTGATGAGGTGATGACCGGATTTGGACGAACAGGAAAGTTTTTTGCTTCTGATCACTTGTCCATCAGGCCTGATATTGTTTGTATGTCTAAAGGTATTACCGGAGGAACGATGGCGCTCGGTGCTACCTCTTGTTCAAGTGCAATCTATGAAGCGTTCTTATCTGACGACAAGTCAAAAACACTCTTTCACGGACACTCGTATACCGGTAACCCTGTCGCTTGCGCAGCTGCTAATGCCAGTATGGATCTGTTTGACGAAGACGCGACATGGGCCAATATAAAGCGTATCGTTGAACGGCATGAACAATTTGCGGAAAAGTTGCAAAGTCTGGATGGAATTGAAAACATCCGGCAAGTTGGGACCATATTGGCTTTTGACCTCCAGACAGGCGAAGAAACCTCTTATTTTAATCAGGATAGAGACCGGATATACAAGTTCTTCATGGATAAGAAGATATTGCTCCGGCCTTTGGGTAATGTTATCTACATTTTGCCGCCTTTATGTATTACAGATTCGGAGCTTGACTTGATCTACAATGCGATAGAAGCATTAATAGGAGAATTGAACGGCTGAGCTTATTCTTCAGATTTAATTACCTTTATAGGGTTCGCTTAAACGAAACCGCCATTCAAAAATCATTAATCCAAAACTGTATGAAGCACATGACCAGTGTTTTTCTGGTAGCTGTTGCGGGATTATTCTGTATGCCCCCGACTCTGGCTCAGACCAATATATTTTTGACCAATCCTGTTGCTCAACAAATATTGTTGGGTAATTACAATCCGGCAGACTATGCCGCCACAACTGTTATTGACGATGAAAGTAGCATACTCTGCAATCTCAAATCGGGCATATCTGCTGACTCATTAAAGAGTTATCTAATCAAACTGGAAACGTTTCAAAATCGGAACAGTGGATCGGATACGGTTTCATCTACTACGGGAATAGGGGCAACAAGAAGATGGGCCGTTCAAAAATTTGACCAGTTCAGTGCGGCTTCGGAGAACAGGTTGGTAACGTCCTTTTTACAATGGGATGAGAATATATGTGGCATGCCTCAACACCGGAATATGCTGGCGGTTTTACCTGGATCTGATCTCTCTGATGGCTCGATTATCATTATTGAAGGACATGTTGATAGTCGATGTGAAGGGGCTTGTGATATTATCTGTGATGCACCAGGTATGGAAGACAATGGAAGTGGTTCTGCCTTGGTCCTCGAGATGGCGCGTGTGATGAGTAGGTACACCTTCCCCAATACCATTGTTTTTATGCTCACCATTGGAGAAGAGCAGGGCCTTTTTGGTGCCAATGCATTTGCTCAATATGTATTCGATAACAATATTTCTGTGAAGGCTGTACAGAACAATGATGTGGTTGGAGGGATTCTCTGTGGGGCCACTTCTTCTGGGCCCAGTTGTCCGTTTGAAGGTCATGTGGACAGTACGAATGTGAGGATTTTTTCTGATGGTAACATTCTTCAAACTCAAATACGGGGTTATGCCCGCTATGCTAAATTGGTCAACGACGAGAAATTAACACCGATATCATCTGTTCCGATGACCGTTAATATTATCAATCAAATTGACCGCACCGGGAGGGGAGGGGACCATATTCCGTTTTCAAAATCACCTCGATTTAATACCGCCATTCGATTTTGTGCGGCCAATGAGCATGGAGATGCAGGCGTTACCGCACCAGGTTATAGCGATCGTCAACATACTGAAACTGATGCGCTGGGTGTTGATACAGATGCGGATGGGGTGATCGACAGCTTCTTTGTTGACTTTAATTATTTGAAACGCAATTGCATTCTCAATGGGGCAACTGCGGCTTTGGCATCCCATGGACCCGAAACGCCAGACTATACATTGGTGAATGATTCTAACGGGTTCACCGTACAAATTACCTCAGCAACGCAGTATTTGAATTACCGAGTAGGGGTCAATACCACTAGTCAACTCACCGAATTTGTGGCCCTCTACCGGTTTACCGACACGTTGGAATATAGAGTACCTGGATTGGATGCAGGTACACAATATTTGATCACGGTGGCTGCCGTGGATAGTAACGGCATTACAAGTATGTTCTCCTCTGCTATTTTTCCTCCAGTTTCACCGATCGTGAGCACCGATTCTGCTGCGCAGGACGATCTGCCTTATTCATTTGTTTGCAATACAGTTTCTGTGGCCGAAACTGCAGCTCCTTTTGTTAGCGGTATATCAATGCTGTGTGTGCCGAATCCAACTTCTGGAACAGCTAGGTTTATCGTTAACATAGAGCGCAAGCTAAACTATAAAGAGTCACAGATTTTGGTTACCAATCTGGCAGGAAAAGTGGTGCGTCAACTGCCTGTGGCGTTATCTGTCGGTTCAAATGAAGTGATGTTCAATGGAAATGAGTTGCCGGCAGGAATCTATACTTATAGCTTGGTAACGGATGGCCTTACGATGATAACCAAGAAGTTCTCGCTGATGAAGTAAGAGGTGGCCCACCATACTCAAATCATAATGTCGGGATAAAATCGTTCTATATATAGATACTACGACTTGATCAACTATTACACGATATTGGGTATATCTTCCTCTGCGAGGGGGGCGGATATAAAAGAGGCGTATCGAAAGAAAGCGTTGCTGTACCACCCTGATGTCAATGATTCACCTGAAGCAAAATCCAAGTTCCAGACTGTCAACGAAGCGTATGTCACATTAAACGATCCAGTAAAAAGAGAGAAGTTCGATATTGTGTTGGAATACGGCTTCCATGGAATTAAGGAGGCGATTAAAAGAGAAAAAGCTTCAAAGCACAAGGACCCAGCGTACTCGCCGAAATCCGACGAGTTCATGGCAGGGTATTATCAACGGAAAAATAGGCCGGTTAAGAAAGATAAACTGACTATAATCATAGAGAATATACTCTATGCTTCCATGGTCATCATTGCCCTGGTAACCCTTTCATTTGCCTACCTTGATTTAATATTGGATTCCGGAAGACAGCATTATTCGGAATTGTTCTTCTTCCTTTTTTGGGTGGGTTTTGTCTTTATTCTTGTTTTGAGATGGAAGATAGTGTTGAGGAGATAACTAGAGTTTTAAGCCGACATCCATCTGGTTTGAGTGCCATAAAGTAAGGCCCCGAGATTCCAATTGTTCGTCCCATCTTGCGTTAGGGGTGAACCATGTGCTATTGCTGGTGCATTAAGGAAGGGTGACTCGACAGGAGCTTGTTCCCGTTTCTAACCAAATTTAGCGGGTAAAATAGCTGTTCTCAAGACAGTTTACACGTATGGGAGTCATGACAGGGACGAGGTCTGTTTAAAGTTGATTGTTTCTTTCCGGCCGGGTTCATTTGACTGAAGATTCCGCTTCCAATTGTAAACTCCTCCTTGCGGTAAGGAAATGGTGATGATGGTAAATTGATTTTCCACACTTTCTAAAACCAGTTGGCCATCGAGCTTATCGATTGCATTTTTTACCATGTATAGCCCCAGGCCTGTACCTTTTGATCTTTCGCTGGCCCTACAAAACATCTTAAATATCTTCTCATGGTAGTTCTTGGTAATTCCAATTCCGTTATCACTGATTTTGATTTTTACAAAATTGTCGGTGTCATTTTCTATTAAGATGTCCAGAAAAGGATTGGGATTATCTGTTTTTTGATATTTCATCGAATTTTCGATCAAATTGCTCATGATCGTATTGAGTAAAGCTTGATCAGTTAAGAAGGCCCCTTTAAGACGGTTAGTAACATTAACTTTAATGTCTTTGTATTTTGGAACATATTTTAAACTGTCAACAATGCTGAAGATAAATTGGTTGAAATCAATTTTCGTAGCTGACGTTTTTCTGGCTTTGATCAGGACCACCTGCGCCAGATCATCAAGAATGTTCTCCATTTTATCCATCGAACGCGATATGAGTCCCATGTAGTTATGAGATTCTTCAAGACTGGATATATTGGCCATATTGATGATGCCTTTTGTAGAAGATAAGGGGCCTTTCAGGTCATGAGAGGCCTTGTACAGAAACGTTTCCAGTTCATCATTGGTTTCGCGTAATTTCTCTTCCGCTCTTTGTCGATCTTCAATGATTTCTGCTAACTTATTTTTCTCTTGCTCAAGCTTGGCGATTCTAATTCTTACCAGGAGGAGTATTAAGGCTGAAAATATTAGGAAGATCATTAACATGAATTGCCAGGTTAGCCAGAAAGGTGCCAACACTTCGAAAGCGTACTGCGTCTCCGACATTTTAGTTGTATTGTCATTGTTGGTACTCCTAACTTTAAATATGTAGGACCCTGGAGAGAGATCCGCATAAGTCGCAAAGTTTTCTTGTACAGGTGGGGACCACTGCTCTTCCAATCCATCGAGCTTATATTGGTAGGTCACTTTTTCGGGCATCATGAAACTAATTCCGATAAAATCAAATGTTATGTGGTTATTGCAATAGTCAAATTGGGCATTTTCTGGAAAGTCAGTCGGTTCCCGGAAAATACTGATGCCGGTAAGGTGGATGATAGGGGGTTGGGTAGCATTTATATTGTCGTGTAATACATTGTATTTGATAACCCCATTGATGGTTCCAATCCACACGTTCCCGTCCTTGTCTTGTTTCATCGCATTCTGATTGCATTCAATGCCGGTAAATCCTTCCGATCTACTATACTGTTTCACATTTATTTTTCCGTTTTCAAAGTATTCTGAAATATTCAATTTGTTCAGCCCATTGTTGGTGCCGATGAGCAGGTCGCCATTTCCGTCAAATTCCAGCGACACTACCGAACCATTACTCAGTCCCTCATTGCTGGTGACATAGGACCATCCTAAGGTTTGGTTATAAGGGTTCCTGGTTGCGGAAGGGTTGTTTAAGATGCTGATACCCCGTCCATAGGTGCCCATCCAGATGTTGCCTTTTTTGTCTTCAGTCAATGTGTAAACCGTATTCATACGCAGTCCATTTCTATCGGTAAACAGTAAGTATTTTGAGGGGTCCTTCTCGAATTTGTCGGGGTCCATTTGAAGTACACCTTCATTGGTTCCCATCCAAAAAAATCCACTTTTGTCCTCTATCATAGAGAAGATTTGAGTTTTATGTAGCTTGGAGTGCTGGGTGAAATTGATCAATTGGCCATCCTCATTTAATAGGGCCAATCCTGCGTTGGTACAAAACCATAAACGGTTTCTGGAATCAATCATGACCTTGTTTACCACATTGTGGTTCAGGCCATCGGCAACACCATAATGCTTGAACGCGATTCCGTTAAACATACTCACCCCGTTACTGGTACCCATCCAGATATTATTTGAGCTGTCCTGCGTGATGGACCAAATATTATTACCCAACGCCTTAATGTTATGGTAGTTGGTATAACTCTTGGATATTTTGTTGTATTTGGATAGGCCGTCTATGGTGCCCATCCAGATGTGGCCATCTGCACTTTCAAAAACAGACAAAACCGCATTGTTCACCAAACCATTGGCTTCTGTGTAATACTTGAACTTGTCTCCCGTATATTTGATGGCCCCTCCCCCGTTGGTACCAAACCATTTATTGCCTTCCTTATCACAAAGGACTTTCCAGATCATATCGTTATTCAAGCCTTCACTTTTCGAATAATGGGTAAGATGAAGGCCATCATACACATAGGCGCCACTATGGGTACCCAACCAAATATTGCCCACCTGGTCTTGGGTAATGGTGGTCACTTTTCTATGAGACAGGTCAATATTCGCCTCAAGTTGGTTAAAAGCTGCGTCTACGGGATTATCCAGATGATTTAAGCTGCCGATGCTCACACCGCCCCCGTATGACCCCACCCACATATGTTGATCCTTGTCTTCAAACAGAGAGACCGTCTTATTACTTGCCAAACCATCTTTTTCAGTATAGGTAATAAGGCCTCTATTGTCATTTACATCATATCTACACAGGCCTTTCCAGGTTCCTATCCAAATTGCACCTTTACTGTCCTCAGTGATGGCGTACACCCTATTATTTGGTAATCCGTGGGCAGTGGTGAGCGTGTCAAATTTTTGACCATCGTAAATAGCCGCTCCTCCTCCGTTGGTGGCGAACCATAGGTTTCCTTTCTGATCTTCTGCAATGTCAAAGATGTAGTTGTTGCTCAACCCATGTTCTTCGTTGTAGATCTGAAATTTATGGCCTTCTTGCTGTAGACTATCCGGCAATAGACGGGCAATACCTCCACCGTAGGTGCCGAACCACATGGTACCCTGCTGATCTTGGTGGATGGCCCTAACCTGATTACTTCCCAAGCCGTCATTAATGGTATAGTTGACGAAGGTTCTGCCGTCATATTTACTAACGCCTCCGTAGGTGGCTATCCAGAGGTAGCCCTCCCGGTCTTGCAGCATGTCAAGTACCTGTGACTGGGCAAGTCCGTCCTCCGTTGTATAGCTTTTAAACTGGTACGTTTGGGCCAGGGWGATCGAGCTGAGAAATATAATCGTGGCTCCGAAAATGCCACCCAATAACCTGCACACAAATCTAATGCTAGGTAAAAGACGTTTTATGTGCATTGAGCCATAGATCATAAAAGAAAATTTACAAGTCCATCTTTCCGTTTGTTTTATCCGAGGATGAGCTGCCATTGTCAACATCTAGATCGGTGTTCACAATTAACTCATTTTGGATGGAACAGTCTCCTGTTGTCCTGCCTTCAATATAGAGGTGGAGATGGGCAATCAGTTTTGAGAATTCTCCATCCTCTTTGATCGGGCCATTGTCCACATCCAGGTCCGAACCGATGATGGGTTCAACTGCGGTAGTGACATAGCTGATGCTAACGTTATCCAAGTCGAGACTTGAACTGATAACTAGTTTAGGGCTAAAGTCTGTTTCAACGATGCCCGTAGGGATTTCATTGCCCCCCATCGCGTTATGAATTCCTTCTCCAGTGCCTGCTAAGGAGGAACTCACCCCGCCGAGACTCAAAATGATCAGGAGGAAGATGTTTTCAAAAACGTTGAACCTTTGGTTAAGCGAGATGCGTTCAGACGTATACGGTGTGATGTTGGCCACTGAATCAATCAATTGCCCTTTGTTCTTGCGGGGGCGGAAGCGCATCATGGCATTGGGAAGTTTGGATTTAAGGGAGATACTGCTCATGAGTTTATAATTACTGTGAATCAATCGATTAATGTTAGTGGTTTTTTGAGTGTCTCCGCTCGTAAAAGCAGGTGATGGGAGTGGTTATAGGGCGCTGCTCCATGCAGGCGTTGGTTGAGATTGGTGCAAAACAAAAGTTGCCGGAAATGGAAGAGTTGGCGGTTAAAGGGCCAACATGAATGAAATCTTGCGTTAATCTTTGGAGCGTGAATTAGCGGCATTAGCGACGACAGACCATACTCAATACCAGTTGAAGTATCGAGAATTATAAAACGGCGTGGCGGCATTTCGTGTTTGAAGGTCAAGGTGTTGCTATTTAAAAATCTGGGTTCGTTTATATTGAGGGTTGGTTTTGATTATGGAGCCTGAAATTATTGATGAATGTCACGATAGAATTTACGTTTGGTGTTAAGTTGAGTTTCTTTTTTTAAGTTTTAAAACTTGCAGATGTAAGAAAAACCATTGTTTCGTCTGAGCGTTGTTCCAATCAGATTTATACCAGGTGGGCAGGGGCCTTGATCGGTGGCGTATGTTGGCGTTTATGCACACGCTCATCGTGGTTCGGAACCATTTCTAGATGCAAAAGTTTCTCATTTTGCTGTCGAAAGAAATGTTGTGTCAAAACTTAATAAATCAGGAGCGTAGAGTAGGAACAATAAAAAAGGACGGCTAACGTTGTATATGCAACATTAAATATCTAGCTTTGTTCAACGAAATGAAAAAAAATATCAGCAAGCCATTTAACAACTTGACAACAATGGGTGAATGCCATGCCGGAAAAACAACAAACAAGGAGATTAGTTTTTTTTGAGTGTAATGTTGTATCTACAACATGAAAGGATAATAGTTAACGATCATAAAGCTTTTACAAAATGCAAACAAAACCAGAAAAATTCTTTACGTGGGTGACCCACAATCACAAGGTGGTTCTCATAGCGAGTATCGTCTTGATTATCATGGCCGGTGCACTGCTTCCCGGTATTAAAATGAATACTTCACCAACCGCGTTTATCGAAAAGGACAATCCTGTACTCGTGTATCGCGATAAGGTTAGAGAAATATTTGGCTTGAAGGATCCTATAGTATTATCCGTATTCAATGAACAGGGGATCTATAATGAAGAGAGCTTGGCATTGATCTATCAACTCAGTGAAAAGGTAAAGAGCATCCCGGGTGTTGACCCCAACCAAGTAACCAGCATTGCGACAGAAAAAAATATTGTAGGTACCGCGGATGGCCTGGCTGTAAGCCCTTTTTATGATTTGGATGAACTAGAAAGCGCCACTCCCGATAAGGTAAAACTAGCGTTGGATGATTTTGATATTTATCAGGGTAACCTGATAAGCAAAAATGGAAAAATGGCGCTCATTATCGCTGAAATTATGGATACTGATTCTGCTGGATCCGCGTCTTCCGGGTCAAAAATATACCATGATATTCTTTCCATTGTTGAGCGCACCGAAGCCGGTAACAATAAAATTCACGTGGCCGGGGTAGGGGCGGTGCAGGATGAATTGCTCAATAAGATTGATCAAGATGCGAAGCGGTTGAACCCAATAATCGCCCTAATCATCACCTTAATTTTAATCATTGCTTACAGAACCCCCAAAGGAGCCATCATTCCCAATATTTTGGTGATCGCGACAGCGGTGATTACCATAGGTATCATGGCGGGAACTGGGATCGAGTTTTTTGTGATCACCAATGCTTTACCGCCTATCTTAATAGCTATTGCGGTAGCTGATTCCATTCACATCTTCGGTCAGTATTACGAAGAAATAAGAGATAACCCCAAAGGATCCCGGCAGGAACTAATTGTAAGAACCATGGCCAAAATCTGGCGGCCAGTGATGCTCACTTCCGTAACCACAATCAGTGGATTCATTGGAATTGCAATTACCGCATCGATGCCTCCTTTTGCCTATTTCGGAGTTTTTGCTGCTTTAGGAGTTCTTGTCGCATTGATTTACTCGCTTTTCTTCCTACCGGCAGCATTGATGTTGGGGAGTATTAAGCCCAGTAAGGCCCTCGGTAAGGATCGCTTCCAAAGTGATGTGTTTACCAGGTTTATGGACCGGATGGGCCAACAAGTTGTGAGAAGCCCCAAGGCCATCTTGTTGGTTGGTGCTGTGGTAGTGGTGATTGGGATCATCGGTGCATTGCAACTCCAGGTCAACGACGCGCCTATCAGCAGTTTTAGGCCCGGTGACAGCATATCTCAAGCAGATAAAATAATTAATGAAAATATGCACGGAACCACCTTGTTGGATATTGTTGTGGAAACGAAAGATCTCGAAGGGTTGTACAAGCCTGAAAATCTCAGAAAGATAGAAAAGCTGCAAAATTGGATTGTATCGCTTCCCTATGTAAATGGCAGTACCTCGATTGTCGACATTGTGAAAAAAATGAATCAATCGTTGAACGAGAACCAAAGGAGTCATTATAAGATTCCTGATGATGAATCATTGGTGGCGCAGGAATTTTTCTTGTATTCCGCCAGTGGTGACCCAGCTGATTTTGAGAAATATGTGGATTATGATTTTCAAACGGCCAATGTTCGTGTGCTGATGAACAGCAGCTTTTTTCAGGATAAAAAAGTGGTCATCAACGAAGCGGAGCGGTATATCAGGGATGAATTCAATGATGAAAATATTACAGCATCTCTAAGTGGCAATGTTTCGCTCGACTATGAGTGGCTTAAAAACCTTGGGTCCAATCATTTCTTTGGTGCAGGTGTAGCCATGCTGTTGATACTCTTGGTGTCTTCCCTTTCCTTTAGGTCCTGGGTCGCAGGTTTCTATTCGGTTTTCCCAGTAATGGTGGCCATCTTGTTGATATATGCGGTGATGGGCTTTACCAATATATGGTTGGGATTGGGAACCACCATGTTTGCAGCTATTGCCATCGGCTTGGGGGTGGATTTTACCATTCATACGATTGATCGCCTCATATTCTTCATCAAGGACCAGCAATTGGAAAAGGAACATGCATTCCGGGAATTTTACAAATCTACTGGTAGGGCGCTGTTATTTAACCTGCTGGCGTTGGTACTGGGGTTTTCGGTGATGTTAACGAGCTCGGTAACGCCATTAATTGAGTTTGCTGGTTTGCTAATGGTCGCAGTGACTGCAAGCTTCTTGTCCAGCATGACGGTATTGCCCGCTATGATATACTTGACCAACCCCAAGTTCCTTCACATAAAATAAAATCAATCATTCATTTAATCTAGAATCATGAACACATTAAAAATTTCGCTTTTAGCGTTCGCACTGATCTCAACGCAAAGCTTCGTTAATACCGATTCGCTACCCGAAGCTTCGGTAATTGTAAAGAATACCAATCAAAGGGATGATGGCCAGTTTTTAACCCAAACAACCACGCTTGAGTTGATTGATAAAAGAGGCCGGAAAAAAATCCAGGTGGCCAAATCCTTTAGGAAGTACTATGGAAAGGATAAAGCACAGGCGTTCTTTTATCAAAGTCCGACCAACATTAGAGGCACTGCCTTTCTCACTTTCGACTATGTGGAGAAGGAGGATAATCGCTGGTTGTATTTGCCGGCGTTGAGAAAAACCCGGAGAATATCAGGTTCGGAAAAGGGAGATTACTTCCTGGGAACAGACCTGACCTACGAAGATGTCAACCTGGGAAGTAAAATATCCGAGACCGATTACCATCATAAAGTGATGGGCACTGAGGTTATTGACGGGCGGAAATGTTATGTGCTGGAGAATATTCCCAAGACGGATAAATTGAAGAAAGAGCTGAAATATGGCAAAACCAAGTCATGGGTGGACGCGGAAATATGGATGGTGCGCAAATCAGAATTTTGGGATGTGCAAGGCAATTTCTTGAAAACGCTCCACATACAAGACATTAAAAAAATTGATGGAATATGGACCGCTGCCACGCTTCATGTCAAGAATCACAAAACCCAACACCAAACGTATTTTAGGTTTAGTGACATCGATTACAAGACTCCCATTGATGATGGCCTCTTTACAGAAGAGTCTCTGGTGAACGGGATTTAATGATACCCATGAAAAAGATGCAAATAAAAACAAGGTCCACGGCCTTGCTGGTACTGCTCTTGAGCGTTCAAAATGTTTTAGGGCAGGACACCCAGCCATCGTCGTGGAAGGAGCGGCTGCACTTTGGTTTAATATCCGAGATCGATATGGCTTATGAATTCAAGGGCCAGAAGCTCCAGAAGTCTGAGTTCATCTTCAAACCTGAATTGGCCTATAAATTCAACAAGAAGGTGAAGGTAGTTGGGCGGGGACGCATCTATGCGGAGTTAAGTGACAACCTGGATCCCGGCGAACCTTCCCAGCTTTCCGTATCAGATTTTAACAAAAGGCTGTTGATTGGTGACCGGACGGAGGTGGAGTTAAGAGAACTCTATGTGCACGCCAGGGTTTGGAAAACAATAAATCTGAGGATCGGAAAACAACAGATCGTATGGGGCGAAACTGACGGGCTCAAGCTGTTAGACGTGATCAATCCCCAATATTTCAGGGAGTTTATTCTGGACGATTTTGAAGACAGCCGCATACCGTTATGGTCGGTAAAAGCTGAATTCCCTATCAGAAAACTTAAGGTACAGCTGCTTTGGATGCCTGATCAAACCTATCATTCATTAATCGATCCTGCTGCTCCTTTTTTTCCGAAGAGCGTGTTTCCTGTACCTCCACCAGGCATTCAAACCGCCTTAGGGCCCCCGGGAAAACCAAATGACATTGTAAGGGATTCCGATGTGGGAATAAAACTATCTGCTCTCATAAAAGGATGGGATATCACGGCCAACTACTTGTATTATTATGATGATTTTCCTGTGTTCTATAACAGTTTGTCCTGGCTTTCAACAGGAGAACCCCTCATCACGATCAATCCCAAATATGAGCGGCACCACCTGCTGGGCGCCACCTTCAACAAGCCCATCAAATTTGTTACCCTGAGAGGAGAGGTCGGCTATACGTTGGATCAAAATTTTGCATCCACGGATCCAAGCGCACCGATGGGCATCGTGCAAAGTGATCAACTCGGCTCTGCCATTGGCTTGGATGTCATTAAAGGAGAAAATATCATCAGCGCCCAGGTATTTGCCAATTACTTGATACGTGATGTCCCTGCCTTTAATCGAGATCGAGTAGAATGGAATGTTTCCCTGTTGCTCTCCAGGGAATTTATGAACGACAGTTTTAAGGCTGAGGCCATCTGGGTACACAGCACCAATCACGGGGATGGTATGTTGCGTCCGAAGTTAAGTTATTGGTTGAGCAGTAATGTTCAAGTGCTACTGAGCGGTGATATTTTTTACGGAAATGAGGAACAGCTGTTTGGTCAGTTTACAGATCGGAGCAGGGTGTCAACCGGCTTTGTATGGGGTATTTAATCAACGCGTTTAACTGATTTTAGTAATAGAACGCTAATGACACGGATCAAACGGATTTACACGGATAACGACGATATAAATCTGCGGTTATCAGCAACATTCGCGTCATCCGCGTTCCATTAAATACAGGCTATTGTGAATGTGTTTTTTCTTTTCGGATTACAAATGACCTTGAGCTTTATTGTATTTGCCATCATTGCAAAACAGTATTTTATGCCCTGGATTTGGAAGACTTCTGTTAATCGTGTGTTAATCGGATTGTTGCTCATTCACGCATTTAGATATGTGGGGTTGTCCGTATTTACACCTGGCCAGGTAGCCGCCGCGGTACCCAACGACTTTGCCTTGGAATTGGCTTATGGGGATGTAGCCACTGCTGTTTTAGCAATCATTTCCATTTTGCTACTTACTGCAGGGAAGAAATTTATGGGTTACGGGTTTGCATGGCTCACCAGCATTGTTGGGGTAGTGGACCTGGTAAATGTGAATGTCAACGCTATTCTTATAGAGGCTATGCAATACGAATTGGGAGCAGTATGGAATGTCGCTACCTTTGTGGTGCCTTTACTTATTGTGAGCCATTATTTGATCATTTGGGTGTTGCTCAATAAGCACAAATTGAAAAATGGTTTCATGAAACCGATTTACTAAGGTAGCGGCCATGGACAAAAGGAACACGTGTTTAAGTTGGGGTAAACTTACTAGGCTAGGGGTAGAACTACGTTATATTCGGTGTTGGTTTTCACTGTAATTTACCATCTCGCTCGATGCCCTCTTGTATCAAAGTGAAGGAGGTCTGGATGATGAAACACGCTTGAATATCTTCTCATGATCTTTGGAAATATTGTCATCTCGACCCCGCCGGGCATAGCGAAAAGCAAAGGGAGAGATCTCCTTGAACTTTCAGATATGCCTTTGATAACAAAGTTCTAACTTG
>JAESRW010000142.1 GCA_016764395.1 Flavobacteriales bacterium | reverse complement strand
AATAATATACACGCTGCTCCTATCCAGGTCCATCGTCTCAAAATCCACATCCCAGAACAGGTGTTTATCGACATTGAAATCCTTCATGTTGTAGTATTACCCTGTAGCCTTACAAGATAAGTATTAACTGGCTACTAAACGACCGTATTATCACCAGTCAAAGTAGCGAAACAGAACAGTTGATTTTCAGTTGTTTACGGGGTTGTGTTTGATGAACGTTAAATCCCCACCCCGTCAGTTTTTACTAGCGGGGCCGTCTACGCGATTGGCAGCCTTAATTCTGGTCCTTAAATTTCATTTTGTAACCTTCGTAGTCCTCAATATTAGCTTCTAATTTGAATATTCCGTCAATGTGGTGTAAATAACCCAACGACCTGCTAAAACCTTCAATTCCCGGATATAATGTTGTGAATGAAATATTCATCCGGTAAAGTTTTTTAATTATTTCTGGCTTAATGCTATATGGGATCTTAAATTTTTTTAAACTCCCTTTGGTAAACTTACCGTCTAAATTGTCCTCAAATGTTTTGTCAATATTTGTCGGAAAGAGAAAAGTTCCTTGTTGAATAATCTGTCTTTGATTTTGTTTAAATGAATTGAGTTTTACAACTCCGTCTCCTGAACCAACTGTTGCTATGAAGTCGTCAATTGCCATGACATTATAGTCTTTCTTATATAGCGTTTTTAATGTATCATCAGCTTTTGAATCAATTTCTTCCCAGTCTGCCATCCAGAGGGCTGCATCCTTATCTTTATCCAAATCTATAATTGCGAAAAATAGTCCTACCCAAGGAGAATGAGTCCAGTCATGAAGTCTTGTCGGTGAGCCATAGTGTTGCATAATAGAGAGCCATTCAGGAATATTCAAATAATCAATATTAGTTATTCCGTAATGATGCGACTCTCTTTGAAATCTTTTAATTAATGCAATTTCTACGTTGATTTTTGTGATGTTAGTTTTTGTGTACTCTTCAAACATTCGATCTAAGGATGTCTTAAGTCCCCATGTGTAATCTYTTTGTCCCCTGAAAATCCATTTATTTTGTCCTTCATACGAATTAATTTTTTCAAAGAGATCTTCTGTCTTCTTTATCTCAATCGTCTGAATTTGTTGTTTTAGGTCACTCATTTGATTTGGGAATCTTTTTTGAATTATGGCTGCCAACATAGGGGTTTTGGCAATGCCAAAATATCCATTATATGACTACCTTTTCAAATGTATGAAATACAATGGATTAACAATATCTCGGTACTGGGTTACCGCAACATGTGTGTATTGGCGTTCGTGAACCCTTCGTATTTCCTTCAGTCGCTACACTTGAAAACCAACACACCGCACAACTTCTTTTCCCTATTGCCTACAATTAGAACCAACTAGATATAGAGTACATAGCGTATCCTAGAGCGGAAAATAGTAAGGCGAAAAAAACGACGCCCACCCAGATCCAACCGTTCGAGGTCTTTTCTTCTGTACTCTTTGCCTCGAGCTTCTTGCCCTGGTTGAGCTGTAGATCAGCCAGGAGGGTTTTGGTTTGCCCTTCACTTGTAACCAGTGTATCAACCGTGTTTTGTAATGTATCTACTGAGTTTTGAAGTCTCTTTTTATCATTCCTCAGCTCGTTGATTATGTCATCTTTTATTTTCAAGATTTGGTTACCTGCTTGGCCTGTCTCCTCCTCCTGTCCTTTAGTGTCCGTTAGTTGTCCCGAGGTGTCTTTGTGTTGTCCTTTTGCTGTCCCTTTACTGTCCTTTACCTTCCAATATTTGTACAGCCATTCTTTACGAACTAATCTGATTCTACTGCCGTCTGGTGAGTTTCCGTACTTGGAGACATCTCCTTTTTCATCTTCAGAGAGTTTATCCAGGTGTCTTTGGATTGTCTTTGTGCTACGCCTGGTTAATTTAGCGGATTCCTTTAGTGATATGTATTCCATAGGGACAACTTTGGGACAGTAAAAGGACAATTAAAAGGACAGACAGGGGCATTATAATATGCTATATGTCAGATAAATAGCATTAATAACTTCAAGTTATTGTACCTGTGTGTCCTTTGGGTGTCCCTCAGATGTCCTTTTTGATTTGTCCAAACATATAGAAGAAGGAGGCGGTTTTTACCGGACCGTGTGGCTTTTTGTTAAGTACGGGTTGTTAATAATGCCTGCATAGAAACTCACAGAACGTGCGATATGGTTATTCTTCTTAATCTCTGAATTCGGGGTTAAACTCCTTTTTTAACTTATACATCCTTCATTGAATCTGTCCCCACCTTGCACCAGACAGAATTACAATAGTGCTCCTTATTATTTATTCGGTCGTCTGACGCCTCTTTTAAATCCCACGTTCGTAGTAACTTCTTAACTCCTTTAATGCCTATTGCCTCAGCATACCGTACAATATGTTCTTCCTTTACTTTATACCTGTTGGTCAATCGATCAAGGGTTTGTGTGTGTGTYTCAGAAAACTTATACCATGAGTCCGGAATTTTTTTGACTTCCACCTTATCAAGTGTAAACCTTAAACCTACAATTGCCTTTCGACCTTTTTTTTGCGGGTTGGTATCTTTTATCCGTTCAAGGGAAAAAGCAACATCAGTGTCTTTCAACTCTATTAACGGTTCAGAAGTTGTATAGCTAATTAGATCATTTGTCTGAGGATACTTGTCTGTGCAATCCATTAGCTTTCTATATTCGTCAATATCTACTTCCCAGATACCCGTATCTTTAAAGGCAGATAACAATTCAAACAACCTCATAGAATACCAGCTGGAGAACCTCATGTACCATTTAAGCTGATAGGTTGTATAATGTGATAATGCGATGAAATAAGGCTCTAAAATCGGATTTAACACTACTGTTATATTTCCATTAGTATAACCGCATTTAATGTCAGAGGTATTTAGCAAATGACGATAAGCGAACCTTTTTGTACCTAAATCTTCTATCAGCCATTTAAGATCAGTTAGTTCATCAAAGGCTTTTTTGATTGCGCCATAATAGGAACTTCTTTCTGAATCCGTACTAATAATATCCGTAATATGGAATTGATAATAGGGACGTAGTCCATCATCATCCCTTTTAATTTGTGCCATAACCATAGACATTATGCGTTTGGCGTATATGCTTACTTTCTTTTGCCTTGCAAACGTGATGTTCCAGTGTTGCTGTACGTATGGTTTTATATCATTCCCTTTAAAGTCAAAAGGTAACGTTATCTGTGTGCCATTTTTATTGCTCATTATCTGTTATTTAAGGACAAACATAATAAAAAACGAGATAAGCTGATACAACTCTTTTTGATCCGTAACAGAACTCGTTTTTTAACCCCGAAATCCGTAACAGAACTCGTTTTTTAACCCCCGAATCCGTAACAGAACTCGTTTTTTAACATTTACTCCTTATATACTACTATATAGTTAAAGGTTTACTATATAGTATGTCAATCACAAAAGCGAACAAGCGGATTTTTAATAAAGACACTAGGATTTTGTCAGCTCCTCGATTTTGCCTTGTTGCGGATACCACTCAAACCCTTTACGCAAAATTGTCGGAGTCRGTCAAAATCCGTGTCACTTCAAAAAGTCATTTTAATAGTTAGTTGGCTAACTATTAATTTCAACAAGGGATGCGCTGCGATAACTACAGCTGCACGATAACCGCTCAGACGTAGATTGGGGGCTCATTTTTTTTTTGTGCCTTAAACCTCTTTAAAATGCGTCAAAAATTTCGAGACCATAATTTTGATTGAAAAGTGCAATAGGGAAAGATAATTTCTGTCCGGATTTTGAGTTGAAAATCCGGACAGCCTTTTTTGTTTATTGGGCCACAGGGCAAGTAAAAAAAGACCTGTAAATTCCTATGTCTCTTTTTAAAGGCATAGGTTTTATTCCTCCAATTGAGTAGCTTTGTTTTTGATGTTAATTATTTATTAAGCAAGGTGTGTTATCGCTACGCTATAACGTCCTTGCTCCGGTAAGTATCCCGGAGATAAATTTCGCCCTCCGGTTGCAATTTTAAAATGCTAAATAATGGATCAAGGTCTCAACTCAAACAGTAGCGATAAGCGCCGCCTAGCCAGGAAAAAATACGAGGCTAAAATGAAAACCGTTAATCTTCGCTACAACAAATCGGACTACAAGTTTTTAGAAAGCAAAGCTGAATTTCACGGTATCGCCGTTGCCACTTATGTAAAAAAGAAGAGCCTGGGCAAGACCCAAGATCTTGTCTCTGTCCCTGCTATTAATCGTGAGATAAAATCGGAGCTCCGTCGCATAGGCACTAACATTAACCAAATCACCAGGTACCTTAACAGCTACAAAGGATCATCTGAAATATCCCCTATTGAAAAGAATCTTAATGAACACCTGGATGCTCTTAAGCGAGTAATGCACGAAATAGGATGATCGCGAAAATTATTAAAATAGATAACTTCCGTCATGCAGTTTGCTATAGTGAGCAAAAATGTGAAAAGGGATACGGTGAGCTGATTTACAGTAACACGCTAGGTAGCAATTTACAAGAGAACCTTTCGGCTTTTACTCAAACCACGGATCTCAATCCTAATATTAGAGTTAACAAAGGTTCGCACATTTCTATCAGCCTGGCACCAGGTGAAAATATATCTAATGAAGAATTCTCAGACCTCTGTCTGGAGTACCTGGACAAGTTAGGGTACTCAGACTGTCCTTTTCTGATTTATAGACATTATGATACTTCCAATGAACACATTCACATCATCACCTCAAATGTAGACTTCGCAGGTTTGAAAGTCTCTGATAGTTTTGAAAAGTACCGGAGCAAGGAGATCTCCAGGCAGCTTGAGAAGGAATTTGGCCTAAAAGTGACAGAGTACAAGGGCGGTAAAAAAGAAACTCTGGACGAGATCAACTCTGAGAAATACAAATACCATAATGGTTTAACAAAGGCTCTTTCGGATCCCCAACTCTCCGTAACACTTAGATCATCCTTACCTTCCTCAACCATTAATAAAATATTAGATAAACCTGTTAGCAACGAAGATATTTCCTTAATGCTGGATCTCAATAGAGATTCAACCTTTAGGCTGCTTGATCAAAACAACCTTGTCTATAAGTCAAAAAAATCTATTCTCCTTGACAAACTAGATAGCATCTACGCGGTTAGCTCAACCAGACAGGACTTTATGGCCAAAGTCAACGATGCGGGCTTATACGCCCGCATATTGTTGAATTCAAAATCTAACAGCATACAATACGGCGACCCCAATAATGACTTCTACATCAAACCCAAGCTAATGCCTCAGAAGTTCCGCTATTCTAATCTTGAATATTTAGGTACCGGAAAAACTATGGAGAGCGCCCAGCGTTCCATCCAGGAGCAACGTTCATTCGTTTATAACAACCTCATCCGTTCCATACGTAAGTCGTCCTCCCTGGATCATCTTGTCAATTCTTTGCACACACGAGGAATCAGAACAGATGTACACCGCAACTCCCGTGGAGTTTACGGACTGAGCTTCACTGCGCTTAATATTCAAAACCCAGAAACTTTTAAGGCTACAGAAATTGATCGATCACTCGGGTGGAATCAAATAGCTAGTGTCTTACAGTTTAATCTCAGTAAGACCCCTGATGTACACGCTAGTCAAACTCGAGAAACACCACCCCCAAAAGGTGGAACTGAAAATTTATCCTTTACTGTACCACCTGTCTCCAAGCCCTTTGAGGAAGAAGAAGAACGCAAGAAAAAACAGAAACGGAAAAGAGGACGAGGGCCTTCTTTCTAGATGAAGTCAGGGCAGGTGATCCGCTCACTGACCAGGTCAATGAACCTATGATTGAACCTATCAAATAAATGGATACATTTATTATTGCTTTGCACCTGTGAGTATGACTGATTCACATTATATACAATTGACCCGGCTAACCGATGAATATAGCATACTCGGCATAGCCAAGACCCTTGATTACGAGGAACAGATGGGTATTGTGTATACGTTTCATTCCACCGGCATCGAGGGCAATACTTTGAGCTTACAGGAAACAACCCTTGCGATTAAGGAGGGTATGATATTCAAGGGTAAGCTGAAAGACTATAACGAGGCAAAGGACCACTACAATGCGTATTTGAAAATAATACAACTGGCAAAAGCAAAACAGGAAATTACCCCCGAATTGATCAAAGAGATTAACGCGGATGTTATGCACAGCACGGGATCAGTGCACAATACTCCTCTGGGCACTTATGACGGCTCTAAGGGGGAATACCGGCTTCAGGATGTATACGCAGGAACGACCAGGTTCCCTAGTTGTAATAAGGTTCCCGGCATGGTAGATAATTTTTGTTCCTGGGCGAATGATCAGCTCAACAAGGTAAAATCTACTGAAGAGATTTTAAATCTGGCTGCGGATGCACACTATAAACTTGTCAGTATTCACCCCTTTATTGATGGTAATGGAAGGACCTCACGCGCCATTATGAATTATATGCAACTGCGATTTAATAAGCCGCTGATCATACTGAGCCAGGACAACAGATTTGAATATTATAAGGCTTTGCAGCGAACACGAAAGGAGGAGGATATATCTATTATCAGAACCTTCATAATGGAAGAACATACCCCCAATTTAGAGTACGAGATTGAAAAGGTAAAAGATCCGGACGGGGTCAAGGATATATTCCTTGATCTCTAATACTGACCCGTTCAATGACCTGCTCAATGAACGGGTCATTGAACTATTCATATGAACATATGAAATCAAAGATTAGCGAATACGTAACAGGGCATTTAGATAATGAGTAAAAAGACGGATACAGTGGCCATCGAAACATGTGAGGATTTTGACGCTGAATTTGAAATAATCAGGAATCTTTTAAATACTAAAAAGCCAGTGCCATACGAGAGTATCCCAGAGATCTTTAAAAAGGATTTTCTGAAGCATGTATATGGTGATACGTGTTGCAAGAATGAGAGGGGGCAGTTCTGCGCTTATGCTTGGGATTACGCGGGGTGGTGGTTTAAAATACACAACCAAGGACTGGACTATGATGTTCAGGATTTGAGTGTTCTTAGGAAAAAACGCCATGAAATAAGCCCCTTACAGACAAAAGCGAAAATAAGGGCGGCATACTCAAGCTGAGCCAGTATGAGATCGGCTGGTTAATAGGAATTGGGGAGCTGTTGGATAAAATGAATGGCCGGGTCAGTGAACAGGTCATTGAACCGACTAAATGAACCCCCGTATTTATACGGTGCTTAGAAACATCTCCAGAAGCACGATCCGCCCAAACATTTGGAATTGCCTGAAGCTGGTCGGGATAGGCGACACCCGGAACAAAGGAGGTGCTCACAGATACATTAGGATCGGTCAAAGCCGCAATTACCGTAACGTCCTGGGGATCGTCCGTTGTTGCTTTACCGCACCCTTACCATCCTTTTGGTTTCCACAAGCTGTCCCTGAATGTAGAAACTGCAGAAGTAAACACCCTTGGGAAGTTTCGGATTGTCTATTTGGATTACATTATTTCCGGGCGGCAGAAGTATACGTGCCTGGATACCTCCAAGAACATCATAAATGATAAGTTCACCCTCCAGACTTCCCTGAATATAGGTTTGTATTTCAGTGCAGCATTGGAACGGATTAGGGGAAATTCTCAATGAAGTTGAGAAATGAGGATTTTCAGGTACTCCAACAGTGGTAGATAGAGATAGACTATCAATGATGAGTTTTCCTATATCAGAGGCGCTTGATTTATTGAAAAACGCGACCACTATTGAATCAGGAGTAATTGCTGAATTAATCTCGTTGATATTGACTTGAAATGCTGTGTAATTGGAGGCTGGTTGAAAAGTTAGTGTTCCTAATCCCGTGGTATCGATGTTACCGGTTGAGACATTGTATTTCTTTAAGATGACAACTGCATAAGCGGTATCAGATGCAGTTGTATCAGGTATATACTTGTAGTAACCGAGCAATTTGTTTGGCGTGGAAGTAATTGGAGTTCCCCCGCGAATAATGTCCAGACTAAAGTTAATGAAGTCTTTTGGTGGATCTCCGTTGCACAGTATAGAAGTTGGATACTCCCCAAATATTCCGATCGTTCTTATTTGAGCGGCGTATATACTGGAATAGCTGTCAGTTATTTTGGTAGTTGGGATGAACGAAAAAGCGACTACTCCATTCGTCGATGTCCAGCCATCTGGGTCTTCATAATCGGTCGGTGGACTCCCGAATGAGCTCCACGATTCAAAACTTGAATTTGAGAGACTTTGAGCCTGCATTACTGGGCAAAACAGCAGCAACAAAACACCCACCTGCCAGATAAACCTGACAAGTGGGTTCTTTTTGATTTGTTCAAAGCGAATCATTCAGCTTTGACTATTTTTACGCGTTAAGGGGTTTTAATCAATTGTTGACTTGCAACCAGCACATTATCCGCATATAACAGGCATGTGTGTGGGCCATTCTGCAAATCTCCAATCCATACTGGGAAAGATTTCTTTTTAACATCCAGATTCATCAGCTTTTCTAACTGCCCAGACATAACATTCCTTACCTCCAGGCGAGCCGTTTGAGCATTTTTAAGATCGCATACGGCTACAACATGATCCTTTCCAGGATTAGGCGCCACCTTAAGCCGCTCCCTCAACTGCTTATCCACGGTGATGGTTATCACGTCATAAGTAATACAACCGTTCGGATCTGCTATCTCCAGCTCATAGTCCGTAGTGACATTTGGCGATACTATCACAGACGTTCCTGTTCCCACTAAATTTCCGGATTTCTCCTCGCGCCAGGTATATTCGGCGTTGAAAATTATAGGGGATGCACTAAGCAATCTCGCTCCATTATTTGGAATAGTTGCGTCCATACCTGCGTCGGCGAGTTCACATTCGGGGCGATTAATCTGATACCTAACTCCTCCCAGTATCGTCTCCACACCGTTGATCACTTCAAATTGAATGACATCATAATTGAATTGGTCAATCTTGTCTAAAGAGGGGTCGGGAACCTCATAATTGAATACTAGCTCGACCAACTCATGTTCATGTGCATCAAACAATAGATTTTCCAATGTTGCTTCACTAGAAGTTATTCTAATAGTATTCGCAGGACCGACGTTCAGAGCGTGATTAGGCGAATGATTATGAGCTATCCCGGTTGGAGACATGTGATTAAATTTGCCCACCTCCTCAAAGCCAGTACCTTTCCTACCTCCTTGTACCCACTTCTGAAACAGTTCTGGGCCTAAATCAATCATCACTGAACCTTCATCAAGAAATGGCCTTTCCTTCTCCTCTTTAGGTACCGCGAATTTTAAGGTTGTATTGGTAGGTACATCCCGGACATTTCGCACTCTCACAACAATTGGCCCTATCTTATCACCWCCGGTTTTTTCATCAACCACGCTGATATTCTTCCATATAACTTTGCGATTGTTGATCGTGTTGGTGTTGATATTGGTACCCTCTGGTACGGTCATGCCAAATGGGAATGTAGGTGAAGTTTCAATCCTTGCTACCAAGCAGTAATGTTCCTCCGTTCCAGCATGGTCGTTTGCATGATGATTGCTGATAATCGATGGATCAGTAGGGAACCAGGGCACTTCTATGATCGCTGATTCGCCAGGATTTATTACTGGAATTGCGACAGGTACGTCAGTAGCTGCAACGCGGTCTCCATATAAAATTCCATCCTCGAAAAAGTTATTCCAGTTCACATCCCAAGCTGATGCTGTGGCAGCACGGGCCCAATTAACAGTGAGTTTTTCCGTACCTAAACTAGGAACGCATCCTTTATTTCTGATCCTTACATATATATAGTTGGAAACACCAAAACTTGGATCTCTGTATTCGGCGTTCTCAGTAAATTGGTTCACCAAACCGTCATTTTGTTGACGAATCCACATGTCTTCACTTATATACATCAGGCCAGCCGCGTTATTTGGTTCCAGCCCAAAATCATTTGGGTTATCCTTCATATATAAAACTGAAGGATCAGTATTAGATAACGTAGCTTGAAGAAGTGTAGAATTTGCAATCATGTCCTTCATCCTTGTTCCCTGGCCCGCAGTATGAAATTGCATGCAATTGGGCGGTAGGTATGCCATGATCAAATCGGTTGGAGGTACATAAGTATCACCATTGGCGTCAGTGGTGGAACCAGTACAATTTGCTGTTCCGTTCCAATTGCACGTGGTAACACTTGTATTAAATCTCTTGGGATCAGATGGGGTGTCACAAACAAAATCGCCACAGGTAGTACAATTACTTCCATCAACGAGTTCAGCACATGATCCACCTTCACAAGTAACATGACCGTGGAATGTGTGGAACAAACCCAGACAGTGCCCCATCTCGTGTGATATAACACGGGATGAAACCAACGTACTTCCCAACACGTCGCCACCAACCACTAATGCGTTCCCAGGTATGCCATTGGCCTTTCCCGAATTAAGAACACCATTATCGAAAACGAAGAGATCTATTCTGTTTGCATTCATAAATCCTGTGAGGAGATTGAAATTTAAGGTTCCATTGAAAAGAACGTCATCCTCTATTTCATCCCAGCCAACTAGGTCAAAGCAAATATTAAATTGGTCGTAATCACTATACAGAATGTTCAACGCCTGCTCCACTTCCTCAAAAGATTGGCCACCTGTTCCGTCTGCTCTTCTCATTATATGGACAAAAATTCTTACCACATCGTGTCCGAATTTGGCAGGCACAAGGTTTCCCGGAGGAATGGTTTGAAGCAGATCAGGAATGTTACTTGGTGTAGTGCAAAAGGACTGTGCAGAAACATTGCCCGTTGTAAAAAATGAGACTAGAAGACATAAACTTATAAAGTGTTTCATGGTGTTCAGATTTAATAGGATTTAATTTGTTTTTTTGATTTAATTTTTCGCTAATTTAGTTAAATCTGTTTTGGAATCCACAGATACCTAGGCACTTACATTGTAATTTGGAACGTTTTTATTATTTTGAACGTAAAGCGGGAGGTAAGGACGTAGTAATTGTTAAACAAGTTCATTAAGCTCTAATAATTAACCATGAAGCTGGTTAAATATCTTGTCTTGTTTGTTATGCTTTGGGGGGTGATGACACCAGACTCAAGGGGGCAAAATTGTTTTCCAGTGTTGAGCGACAATCCGACTTGGAATGTATTTGGAACCGACAATTTTTGGTCTCAAATATTCTTAACGCGAAATTATAGCTATGAAAAAGACACGGCGTTTTGTGGAGAGACTTATTTGAAGGTTTCGGCCGTTCCGGCATCATTGAGTGGCGTCATAGGATACGTGCGAGAAGCGAACAAGAAGGTTTATATCAGGCTGGGTAATGATTGTGCGGACAAGGAATTCCTATTGTACGACTTTTCACTAAGTATCGGGGACACGGTGACCTGTGCTTACGATCAGCTAGATAGCACCCAGTTTTGGGCTGTGGATATTGACACGATCACACAGTTTGGTGTCGATAGAAAGCGATTTGTTATGAACTATTATATGGGCACCCCCCCCTTTGCAATAGTGGTCGGAATGGCCTGGATTGAGGGAATTGGATCAACGACCCATCCCTTTTATCCTACGGTCTGCCTATCAGATAACTGTGAAACATATTACGAGCTATTGTGCTATGATAGTTCTGGAGTCCAGCTATACCAGAATACTTTCACTTCAACTTGTGATTCATTCTATGTGGGTATTGAAGAAAATGACTTGAGTGCAGTAGTATCCATCTACCCCAACCCCACCACAGGGCTGATCACCGTGGCCGGTTTGCCCGAAGAAGCGGAAAAGATCACAGTTTACAACGTCCTGGGCGAGCTGGTGCATGACGTGGAGCTGAGCGGGTCAAATAACCCTGTACTTGATTTAACGGGCTTTCCGGGAGGGTTGTACCACTTACAAGTCTTACAGGGAGAAACTACCCTTACATCCAGGATCATTAAGCTGTAGGGCCACTGACCGGTTCACCGTTCGGCTGAGCTCACGCCGAAGCCTTGGCCCCCTGCCTGACCGGTAGGCAAGCTTACGGTTGTGGCCAGGTACTTAGCCACCGTCTTATGAGCCAGTTTTAACCTTTTCCCTACCTCCCTGTTGGACAGGCCCTGGCCGTGGAGCTCGTCTATCTTTGACTGCAGCTTTTCGTTTATTTTTGGTCTGCCTCCTATCCTTCCCTTTGCCCTGGCTTTTTCCAAACCGGCCATGGTCCGTTCTCGGATACGGACCTTCTCTTGCTTGGCAAGAGTGGCCAGGAGTGCTATAATTGCTTCTTTAAATATGCCGGAGGTATCAAGATAAGGTTCGGTTAGTGACTTAAACCGGATTCCGGCATCAGCAAGCTGTTGCAGGTTGATCATTGTTTTTAAAGCGCCCTCCCGAGAGAAACGGTCCAGCGACCAGAATAATAGTAAATCAAAATTGCGTTGCGATGCCTCGGTGAAGATCTCCAGGAACCCTTCACGGTTCGCTTTACTCCCGCTTTCCTTATCCACGATTGAGCGGTAAACTGTATAATCGTTTACCTTACAATATTCCTTTAACTTGATCAGCTGGTTGTGGTGATCCTGGCTATTATCCTTCTTTGATACCCTGGTGTAGATGAGTACCCTCATTCTAGCTAATCTTTATTTGGTTATTGTCCTTTCCCTTTTTACTCATCTTCCCTATTGTTATCCCGTTTCCAGGTTAAAGAGTAAACGTAAACCCTTTACCCTTCTCCTTGTTCAACTCCTTCTCTTTTTCAATCATTTGATAAAGAGTAGTTGTGAATTCCACACTCAAGAAGTTTGTAAGAATGTTTTGATCTTTCTTTAAAAAGGTTTCAATCAASGCACTGTTAAAAGTTGTCTTTTTCTGAATGTTAAAAGGTATGAGCGGCAACCCTTCTTTTAAGGTAAGGTCTGTTACAGCCAACCGTGCCGTCCTTTTATTTCCGTCAGGAAAAGGTTGGTTAACAAACACCTGGTACGCCAAATAAGCAGCTTTTTTTAGCAAATGTTCACCGGAGTGGTTGGTTTTTTCTATCACATCCTGCATATTATCCGAAACATTTTCTGGGGTGCTATCAGGTATTATTTCACCCTTTTCACCTTCAAATTCGTAAAGAATTCTGTTCTGCTTTACCTTGTACTGGCCCAACTCCTGGCCWSYWTCYTTCCAGCCGRYATAGAAGTCCTCSATGGCCCAAAGRGAGCCAAGAATATTTTTRTTGATTTCCTTTAGYAGTCTCTGATCRAGTGGATATTTATTTCGACCKGCCATYACTGTAAACCTAATGGCTTTATAGTGGCCTTTGCCTTCRAGGTGATCTTTRAGGGGTTTATTKCCRGCTGTGATATTWTCGGTGATYAACCTGGTYGTTTCGKMTAARGTCAGCAGGTTACCCTCCAGTTTATTGGACTCATAGACGTACTCGATCATCTTTTKTKYCTCCTCCTGGTCCGGAACAAAGATGTCTWGCTTTYTATAAGCGCTCAGCGCYTTGTCAAATTCTTCTAATGCTTTCATATTACATTCTCATTCCCYCGRCCTTWCGGTTTAACCCTCTTACTTTATCCAATATTTTCAGGGAATTGGACGGGATTCTCTTGTCTTCGTATGTAAGCCCTGAAGTCCTTCAGGGGGATGTTAAATACTTCAGATACGAAATTCATTGTATTGCTTTTAAGATCGGTATTCTTGACAATATCTCTTTTCACCCTGTCCACCCCATATCGTTTTACTATCTCTTTGGCATCATTCATTGACCCGTAATTAAATACCCTGCCAATAATATACACGCTGCTCCTATCCAGGTCCATCGTCTCAAAATCCACATCCCAGAACAGGTGTTTATCGACATTGAAATCCTTCATGTTGTAGTATTATCTTGTAGCCTTACAAGATAAGTATTAACTGGCTACTAAACGACCGTATTATCGCCAGTCAAATCTACAAAACAGACCGCTTGATTTTCAGTCATTTAGGAAGTTCAAATTTGATATGGTTTTTTCGCCACCCCTTCCCCATCACAGCCTCCCCTTGTTAGTATGCAATAGAATGGTGATTTTCTTTCATTAGAATGGTAACACTCGCTACAATATGGTATTCGGGAGGAACTGGTCAAGTGAAAACCAACCTCTATTGTTAATTTCGATTTGGGTCTTTCTTTTTATCAATTGGGCTTTTGCTTATAGCGTCTTTTAAAAGTCAAAGGAACAACCAGCCGCATGCTGAAATTCCTGCCCATATTAAACACTCCTGTTCTTCCGTTTGCCATATTCTCAGGAGCACTTTTCAACCTACTTAAGTGACTTTGGTACGCCACATCTAATAGGTTGCTTGCTGCGAAAGAGAGGGAAAACATTATGTTTCCCTTTTTGCTTACTATGTCTGCTCCTATTCCTGCATTCAGCAAGGTGTAGGCAGCTGTCGGGGTTTCTGTTCCAAAAGCAGACAATATCTCAGATTGTTGAAATGTATAAGAAACATCAACTTTAAGGTACAGGCTGGATATATATGAGCCAACCTTTTTGAATTTTGCCCTTAGCTCTGACTGTATTTTCGGGGCAGGCATAAAGGGGAGGTATTTGGTGCTGTCTGGTTGATTGGACTGTTCGCCCTTGACAAAAGCAAAAGAGTTTTCAAAGTGGAGCCAATCAAGAGGGTGAGGGTGAATGTCAATTACGAATTCTCCACCGTAAAGATTGGCGTTTCCTTGGACAAATTGAAAAGTTGGTACCGGGTCAGATGCGTCAACAATGCTATCGCCCCCGAAGACGCTGTTGAGTTTTTGCAAAAAGATGTAATTCTCAATAGCATTGTTGAAAATGGCTAATTCAAAGGATACATGCTCGTTGTTGTATATTAAACCGGCATCTATCTGGAGACTCGTTTCAGGTTTGAGCTCTACATTTCCAAGTTCATAACGGAATGTTCCTTCATGGAGGCCGTTTGAACCCAATTCTGCCATATTGGGCGATCTGAATCCTCTAGAAATATTTAGTTTCACTGTCATTTTTTTGGTTAGGCGATAGCTTGCGCCAATGCTTGCCGAATAGTTTGAAAAAGTGGTATTGAAGTCCTTAAACTTAACGATCGCAGTAGTGTCCGAAGCACTTGTTGGTTCATCGTTGGCATTTAGGTATAAGGGCAGTGCGTTAATATTCCTCATATCATATCTAAATCCACCAGCAATGTGAATCTTGTCAAACGATTTCTGGCTAAAACCAAAAATTCCCGCATCAAATAGGTTGTATTCTGGGATTAAAAACTCCTCTCCCCTATTGYTGCTGTTTTGCTGCATTCCGTTGATACCTACTGAGGTCTGCCATTCCTTTATTTCAGGGAACAAGTATTTTACATCATAGTTGAAGGTGTTGAGCAAAAAGAACAGCTCTTCTGCTTGCTCGTCCAAAGGATCGGCAAATTCCTTTCGACTGTTTTGCTGAAAGGCAAGGTTCAGTGATATGATGGATTTTTCTAGGAATAACTTGCTGGTGGAACTTATTTTCAGATGTCCAATGTCTTGACGTGGAATTCCGATTTTATATCCGTTTAGGTCGCTGTCTGTAACCGTTTGTTCCTCAATAGTGGTGTCATTGATGGCCACAGGTTTAATGAAGTTGCCTAGGGCATCTCTTTCACCCTCMACYAAACCAAGSGATTGWGCRAAACGRCTGAAATGAAGTTGTGAGTATCCCCATTTYTTATTGATGCCAAKMGARSCRTTRTAATTTAATTCTTCAAAGCCAGAATTGTACACCTTTCCATCATAGCTATTGCGGTAATTCCCTGCTGTTTTGCTGCTAACCCTTGCAAGCCAGTTGATGTCATTTATGTTTCCAGCATTCATGACTGAATAGCCCATCAGGTTATTATTGGATTGGTAGCTAGCCATTAGGCTGCCAATTATTTTTCCATCTGCAACCGGTTTTGGAGCAAGGAAGTGTATTACTCCTGCCATTGCATCTGAGCCGTACATTAGACTTCCAGGCCCTTTTATGATTTCAACCCTGTCAACAGAATACTCGTCAATTTCAATTCCGTGTTCGTCACCCCATTGTTGTCCTTCCTGTCTTATATTATTGTTCAACACGACCACACGATTATAGCCAAGCCCCCTGATTACAGGTTTTGATATTGCCCCACCTGTTGTTATTTGGGAAATCCCAGGTTGTTTTGCTATAACATCTATAATATTTGTTGAAGCTGCTTCACCAGATGAAATGTTCTCTATGACAATAGTAGGAATCGGATTCAGTTCTCTCTCTGTAGAAGCGGAAGTACCTGTAATAACTATTTCGGACATTTCAGTTATTGATAGAGCAAGTTCAACATCTAATGTCACCTTACCCTGAATGGTGGTTTTCAGGACTTGTGTTGAATAGCTTAAATAGCCCACTTCAATAAGAAATGTTCCCTGTGGTAAATCTTTGAGTTCAAAAAGGCCATCTATATCTGTAATAGTTCCCTTTTGAAGGTCAGGAATATAAATGTGCGCACCTATTAATGGCTCTTGGGTTTCCTTGTCTATTATTTTGCCTGACAAACTATTTTGAGTGTACGCCTGCAAAGCAATGAGCATGGCAAACAGGATTGTTATTAATGATTTCATGTTGTGTAATTCTTTAATGTTGCAATAATTGAGATTAAAGCAACCCGTGGTTCATCCGGCAATTGCCAGGATGATTAAATTTGTGTAAGAAAGTTTAAAGGAAAAGTGCTTTAAGCAGGCGGGCCTCTGCTAAAATGAACACTTGAAACGGTACTTGGAAAGAAGGAGAATTCGAAAGCTGTGTTCGCTTCTGAAAGTCGGATTGGCATAAACCCATACCGACTATTAGCAGTGTATTTGTCGCGATTGGAGGTAATAAACTTGCAAAATTCGCAATGGTTGTACTCCTTTTGAAAGTGAGTTTTATGTTCGCAATGTGGTTTTTGAAAGTCGTTTGCGTGGTAGCTGCTTATGTGGCACGGGTCGTTTTCAAGCTCAGTATTTGATTTATCGCAATTCGTTTCCTCGCCGTGGTGGTGCAGAATATTTAACGGAATAACCGTTGCTGAAATGCACAGCAGCAGGAGATAGGAAACGAGTTGATTTGCCAAGCGGGTCACGCTACGAAATTAGTTATTGTTTTGGTGTATGCAATGATGTTGCAAATRCYCCATTCCTCTTTGGGGCAGTGGCAGAAAACAAAAAACCTCCGAAGGGTAGGTGTTCTTTTTTCTTGTCCGTGATTTTCTTTATGCATTTACCATTTCTATTGATCACTCTGGGAAAAAGTTGCTATTCTATTGAAAACAGAACAATTAGAAATGTGAGGCAATACCTGATAGATTAAGGTGAATGGATCTAGAGTTAGAAATCGCCACTCTATTGCTCACTAACATGCCTACCCCGTTTTGGTAGTGTTTATCCGTATTTATGTGATTTAGATCCGATTAAAGCAGCCTATTGCGTGTTGTTTAAAGAGAAAAGCAACTTATTCAGGGTTTATTGAAGCATAAAGCTACTTTTTCGGGGTTTCAAAGCAACCTTTTGCGTGTGCAGGGGTAGCGGTTTTCCATTGTTAGATCGTTTTCACTTTTTCGGACATCTGCAAGACAGAGAAACTATCGGCGCTCATTATATCCTTCATACTTGAAGGATACAATTACTCACCGCGCTTTTATTTTTCCGGTGTTCATGAACCCTTCTGGTTTTGCCTTATCGCCATCCTTTTTGACCTGCTCACTGACCAATCCTGCTTAATTGTCGTCAGGGGTTTTATCATTCTAATTCAATTTCAATTGGCTCGTTTGTTATTATGTAGTTTGCATTTACCACGCTCGCATTGATAAACTTTATTCCAAACTTTTCTAATTCACCATAGGCTTCATGTATGTGCCCCGAAATATGAACTTGAGGGTTTACTTTCCTGATCCTGCTTAATAAATCGCTACATCCAACAGATTCGTTGCTCGCAGTTAAATCCAAAATTCCGTGGGGAGGTCCGTGTGTGATCAAAATATCGGTGTCTTCAGGAATTTGGTTCCAGTGCGCTAAAATATCGGCTCCCCTTTGTCGGTTGAAGGCCCAATCATAAAACCAAGGTTGAATTGGAGATCCCCATACTTTCAATCCTTCAATACTCACTCCCGAGTCATTGAGGTAGATGACGTCAGCGGGAATGAGGACGTCGATTTCCAGCTGACTTTCACTTTCAAAAAAGAAATCATGATTACCGGCAATGAATATTTTGTAGGTAAAATCTAGATTGCCAAACCATTTTAAAAAATCGATTGACTCATTTTTTTGCCCTCCTCTTGTTAAGTCACCTGCATGAATAATCATATCACCTTTTGGCAGTTTAATATCACGGTGTTGGCCATGTGTATCTGAGATGGCGACTAATTTCATATTACTAAACTACAGGAAATTTCATCAGCGCTGTAAATAACTAATGGCATGAAATTAGAGGTTTAAAAATAACGTATTTTATGGGGTAGCTTTTAGGGTGTAGGAGTTGAGATCCCCCCTAGCTTGAAGGTTCTTGATTTTTTAGTCACCCCCTCAAATATTACAACAGAACAACAGATATACGTACATAACTGTAGAACTGTAGAACTGTAGAACTGTAGAACTGTAGAACCGCAGGACGACAGAGCTATAGCTCCCTCCTATTTACGGGAATAATCGACTGCTTATTGCTGGTACTTATCGGGATTTTTGAACCCTTAGTGCTTCACTTTGTAGCTACCCTTTTTTGACCCATTCACTGACCCGGTAAAATCCGTTATACCAGATAAGATTATCTTAATCTTAAGACCTGATACGGTTAGTGACAGTTACCATTTCACTGGGCCTATGCAGCCACCAGTTAATACATAAATAACGAGCATAAAACATCTGCCCTAGTTGATACTAAGGTAGGAACTCACAGAAGTGTTTGAATCCTTCTAGTCTTGGGATAGAAGGGCGATCACTGCAAGAGCTACCCTGTAATCTGTCTCCAAAATGAAACCGTTGAAATTTAGTTTCAACTTTCAACATGGCGGGTTTAATTCTGACACTCAAGATAGTTAATCCTCCCAGTTTTCCACTGCCGCTTTCATAATATCCCTTGCGATTGCGTCCTTATTCTCGGTTAAGAATGCATTAATAATATTGTTATGAAGTTTAATCATAGAAATTCCTTTTGCTCTTGCAAGATGCATTAACCGTGACTTGATAGGGGCATATAGACAGGCTGAGTCTTCTCTACTCTTCTTGAATCTTTCCGCTACTTCTGTAACATCAAAAAAATCTTCATATGTCATCTCAAATGATTTATCACTATTACCTTTTTTCTTATACGCTATAGCTTAAAATAAATAGTGTTTCTAGCACTCATTGCCCAAAGATAAAAAACAATCAGAATAACGCATATATGCGTTGTATCGTCTTTGTGAATATATCCACYTTCGTTASGTGAMTAAAATACGTGACAACTCTTACATCAAGGCATTTGGATATCATCTCAGGGAACTACGCACTAAAAAAGAACTGTCCCAGGAAGAACTTGCATACACGGCAGATATACCAATAAGTCAAATCGGCAGAATTGAAAGAGGGGAAGTCAATACTACTATAAGCACTATTAATGCTCTTGCAAAAGCATTAAATGATCACCCTAAAGTACTACTGGATTTTAAAGTTTAGTCAACTACATACTCAGTCCCTTGAGGCGTTTGGGGATATAATTAAAATACTTTCCGTTTAGTTAATAGAGATAAATAGTTAACTGTTTACACAGTAATATAAGAAATACAAGTAAAATGAAATCACTAAGGTAATGGGCCTATATTCATGACGCATCGTATGCTAATTCTTGGGGGTTAACACCAAAAGCGGAATAGAATGCTTTATGAATATAAAATTTACAATCATTATTCAAGTCATTCTCTGTAATTGATAAGCCACGTTCATACACAAAATGCGTGGAAAACCTTGGACCCTTCTTAACTCCTAGAATACCCAGTTACTCGCTCATCCATGTGGTGTAGCCGTTGCAAACACGACTTAGTGTTCATGAAACACCTTTGAAAATCAATTCACCAGTTGAGTAATCCCTAACACAAAAAACCAAGTGCCT
>JAESRW010000196.1 GCA_016764395.1 Flavobacteriales bacterium | reverse complement strand
GACTCCGGTGATCCTGTTGATGCATCTGTAAATTGTACAGAGTCACCGAGACAAACAGAGGTATATGAGAAATCAGGTGATGACCCAGGCTTAATCGTAACTGTTGTGGAGGCGGTATCGTTACCGCATGCAGTAAACACGATTACCGTTACGTTAAAAGTGCCACTCGAATCATAACCGTAGTTCGGATTGGTAACTGTTGAAGTATTTCCATCTCCGAAATCCCACAGCACATTCGCACTATCTATTGGGAAGAAGAATGGTGGTATAAAGAGATTGAAATCGATCACCTCTCCAGGACAAGCGATACTTGGAAATGCACCGATGTCGTGGTTGGCTGGAGCTGCATTATACGACACCACAATGGTTTCGGCATAAAAAGCAGTCTTCCCACAGCCATTTGTAACTTGTAGCAGAACTATAAAACTACCGGTATCTGTAAATACGTGAATAGGTTCAGCTAAGTTGGAGGTATCTCCATCACCAAAATCCCAGAAGGACATGGCAGTATCAGAGCTTGAATTGGTAAAGAAAACGGGTGTTCCCGGGCAGATTGGCCCAGTAAAAGGAAAGCAAAATGGATTGGTGCAGAAGAAGGCACTGGGAGTGACATCGTCTACTACATACACACAATTCGTAACCGAATCTACCCCATTACATGAACTCGTGGCAACGAGCGTAACATTATAGGTCCCTGTATCTGGAAATGCATGAGACGGCTCAGCCAGAATTGACGTATCTCCATCATCAAAATCCCAATAAAAATCTGCAGTGCTAGACGTGCTGTTATTGAATACCACCGACGAACCTGGACATATATTAGAGAAGGTGGCACATGCAGAGGAAGGATCTGTCCAAAATGAAACAAATGAAGGCGCGATAGAGTCGCCTACAATGATAATGGTCGTGGCGGTATCAGGATTCCCGCAATAATTGGTACCTATAAACGTCACTGTATAGGTGCCCGTATCAGCAAAGCTATGGACAGGATCTTGTTGTAGTGAAATGCTACTGTCACCAAAATCCCATAAGTAACTTTGAAGGTTGGCTCCAAAACCCGAGAAATTCACATCATCTCCGGGGCAGACAGGACTCGGTGAGGCGCTTATGCTAACAGCAGGAACCAAAGATGAGTCGACTACTACCAACTGTGTTATTGTATCGCTGTTACAGCTGCTAAATACGATAAGTGTTACCGTGTAGGTTCCGGTATCAGCATAGCTGTGAAATGCATCGACAGTTGTTGCTGAGTCGCCATCTCCAAAAACCCAGATCTGAGAAACTGGATCTGGGAAAGAGAAATTTGTAAAGGTAACTGTTTGATTGGGGCACACCGGGTTTGGAGCAGCGGAGCAAGACGCAAAAATAGCCGCACTTGTGTCCACTACTACAGGTGGGCCAATAGCCGTATCCGCTCCACAACTGTTTCCTGCAATAAACACAACTAAGTAGCTACCGGTGTCCGCATAGGCATGGGAAGGCTGTGTACTCATAGAACTATCCCCATCGTCAAAATCCCAAATGGTGAATTCGGCAGAGGGAAATAAAAAGCTGCCAAAATTTGTTTCATCCCCAGGACAAACTGGATTTGGATTGGCAAAGAAAAAGGCATAGCCGGGAAAGGGCGTGAATTTGATTGGCAGGATCTGTGTGGTGATATTAGAATCTCCTGTCAAGGTATCGAAAGCCGTTAGTTGAACGATAAAAGTGCCGTCGAATACATAATTGTGAGTGGGATTGGTTGTAAAATCTGGTGGCGAGAAATCTCCAAAATCCCAGCGGTACGTGTGCGCACCAGTGCTGGTATTGGTGAATGTGGTCAAATCCGGTGCACAGCCTCCATTACCATAAACAAAGGTAAAACCAGCCGTTTGGGTGAATGCAGAATTTGTACATAGGAAAGTCAGCCCTGCTACGAGGGAAAGTAGTGCGGTTCGTTTCATGAAGGTGTTATTGATAGATGAAGGGTTTGGTGGAATTCCCAAAAGATTATGTTAATACGCAGTTTCCTTACATAGGTTTCCAACCTGACCTACAATGTGGAATGCTACTCGATAATCAATTTTCTGTTAATCAGTCGTTTCTCGAGCACTATGTGAAGCATGTAAATACCAGGAGCCTGATCCTTCATTTCAAACGCTCGCATAAATGCACCTTGGTGCTGAGGCAAGCGCTGTTGGAAAACCAGCTGACCGGTCCCGGAGAAAATCTCGATACTCACATCCTGACGACGCTCCAAATTGAACGCTACGGTAAACAGTCCCGCGTTTGGATTGGGATAGATGCGGAGCGTATTTAGAAGGTCCGTTGTTTGTGGAATTGTTAAGCATATTTCAACCTCTACAAGGATAGAATCCGATGCATCAGGTGAGCAGTTATCCGATATTGTTACACTGTAAGTCGTGGTTGAATCCGGTGCGATTAACAAAAATGCGTTGGTAGAGCCGTCATCCCATAGATACGTGTAAGGCCCTCCAATACCTCCATTGCCACTTGCCACAATTATTCCCTCGTCACCTTTGCACAGGCTGTCATTCAAGGTTAATGTAAGACTGAGAGGTGGAAGAACCATCAAGGTTATTGATCCTGTATCTGAAGAGCAGCCTGCATCATCCACTGTTACTACCTGATAGATGGTAGGTGCTGAAGGAGAAACAACGTGATTGGCGCCGTTTCCCAATCCATTATCCCAAATAAAGGTATAAGGTAACAAACCACCCGCAGCAATCACGCTGATCATCGTTGAATCACCGGAACAGATGATAGGATCATCAATCAATGTCAGAAGAATAATCGGGTCTGGCTCATTGATGAAAATGCTGTCTGAGGCGATACACCCATTTAGATCAGTGATGGTAAAGTTGTAGGTGCCTGCACATAATCCGGTTGCAGTTGGAGTAACCTGACCGTCACTCCAAGTATAGCTAAGCGGCATTGTCCCACCATTGGTGTAAGCCGTAGCCATACCATTGCAATCTCCATAACAGTCTACATTAATTCCAGAAATCGAGTCAATCAAAGGTCCGGAGATATCCACAACAGGGATGCTTATTGTAGAGGTACACCCATTTGAATCTGTAACCATGGCATCGTACGTGCCCGATGCTAAACCTGTAGCGGTTGGTGTATTCTGCCCAATTGTATTTCCCTGGTTATCCAACCAATCGTAGGAATATGGTGTAGTTCCTCCGGTAGGGCTAACGTTAGCTTCTCCATTGTCGTTACCGCAGTTAGAAGGCGCACTGTATCCTGAGGCCATCAATACAGGCGGTTCAATGACTGTATAACTTTGTGTCGTGGAACACCCATTAATATCCGTAACGATTATCGTGTAGGTACCAGCATTCAGGTACATGTTACCACCAATGTTCATCCCCTGGTAACTGTAAGAAGGAGTGCCCCCTGTTACATTAATTGAAATAGCACCCTCACTCCCTCCGTAGCAGCTTACATCCGTAATAATCCCTGTGATTACGATTGGCGAGGTCTCACTTATTATAATAGAATCAACAACAGTGCAGCCCATTGCATCAGTTATCAACACACTATGGGTTCCTGCACACAATGTAGGACAAGTAGACGTCGTGCATCCGTTCATCCAAAAATAGCTATAGGGTGGTGTTCCTCCTGATGCTGCAATGGTGGCACTTCCATTGCAAATCCCGTTGCAAGTCACATTGGTAGCGTTGGAGATAGCACTTATCAGAGCATCAGGACCATTGATGGTGAAGCTGGTTGAGGTACTACAACTGTTCGTGTCGAAAGTGGTACATACATAAGTTCCGGGACATAAACTAAAGACTATGGTTGTTCCAACTGCCACTGTGTCACCGGTACTGTCCGTCCACAGGTGGGTGTAAGGTTGATTTCCTCCTGAGAAATATGCTTGGGCAGTGCCATCACAATATCCAGCACATGATACAGGAGTAGTTGTAACACTCGACGATAAATTGAGTGGCTCTAAAATGGTGTCACACGCAATTTCTTGGCAACCATTGTTGTCTGTTACGGTTACGCAATAGTTGCCAGCACACAAAGAACTGATTGTAGGGCCAGTACCACTATTTGACCATAAATATGTGTAAGGTGCCGTGCCACCAATTGCCAAGGCGGTTACGAATCCATCACAATAACCAAAACACGTTGTCTCACCTTTAATAAATAGAATATTCATAGGTGGTGGTTCCGTGATTGTGTAGGTATAAGATTGAATTGTGCCAGTGGCATCTTCGATAACGACGGTATAAGTTCCAGCGCAGAGATCACACCCGTTTCCATTTCCAATATCCCAGGTATAGGTATATGGAGACACTCCCCAGGTTGGTGTAGGTGGCTGTGCACAACCATCACACGCGCCATAACAAGATACATTGTATTGAACTCCAGGAGGGCAAGTAGGACCCGAACACCCATAACCAGGCTGTATCCACGCCAATTCTTCCAGTGTAAACCCATTTACAGCCGCCCATGATCCCAAGCTGGGATATTTTTCATTGAGGTCAAATAAATACTCGTAGTTGTTCTCCTTTTGAATGGTTCGAGCCAACTCCGCGTGGCCGGTACCGATAACCAAATGTCCAACCGCACAGGCAGTTCCATAATCATCAATAAAATAAGGTGTACGCTTATTGTGGTATAGATTGACTGGATAAACTCCAGCTTGCCAATATTCTTTGAGGAGATCAAGGTTTTCTAACCGGGCTTTTTGAGTTTCAGTGGGTAAATGTTCAATATTTTTTGAACGTAGATGTGCTTCAACAAGTCGGAGGTGGGTGGTGATCAAGTCAATGTCGGTCGACAGCGAAATTTTAGCATCCAAAATTGGATCAGTCAGATTCTTGGTACACCAATCCTTGTTCAGTTCGCAAAGCTGTTCATAAACGGTCGGAATACTGGGGTTAGCGTATATGTCACCACTTATAAAAATAAACAGGCATATGACTTTCAGGTATTTATGAAGGGATGGTGCTGACATGAAAACCGAGGGTTGCTAGATCAAAGACGCTAACCCTTACGAAGAAGTTGCCACTTTAGTTGCTTTATTTTATTACCAACTTCCTATTAATCACCCCTTTGTCCAGTACAATGTGTAGCATGTAAATACCAGGAACATGATTGTTCATTTCAAGAGTTTGCTTAAATGCCCCATGGTGTTGATGCAAGCTTTGCTGGAAAACCAGCCGGCCTGTCACAGAGAAAATCTCGATGTTCACATCCTGACGACGTTCCAAATCGAACGCTAGGTTAAACAAGCCCGTGTTTGGATTGGGATACATGCGGAGTGTATTTAGGAGGTCCGTTGTTTGTGGAATCGACAAGCATATTTCAACCTCCACTTTGATAGAATCAGATACATCAGGTGAGCAGTTATCCGATATTGTTACACTGTAAGTCGTGGTTGAATCCGGTCCGATTAACAAAAATGCGTTGGTAGAGCCGTCATCCCATAGGTACATGTAAGGCCCTCCATTACCTCCATTGCCACTTGCCATAATGATTCCCGAGTCACCCTTGCACAGACTGTCATTCAAGGCTAATGTAAGACTGAGAGGTGGAAGAACCATTACGGTTATCGATCCTGTATCTGAAGAGCAGCCTGCATCATCCACTGTTACTACCTGGTAGGTGGTGGTTGCTGAAGGAGAAACAGCGTGATTGGCGCCATTTCCCAATCCATTATCCCAAATAAATGTATACGGTGACAAGCCACCTGCAGCAATGACGCTGATCATGGTTGAATCTACGGAACAGATGATAGAATCATCAATAAGTGTCACCAGGGTAATAGAGTCTGATTCACTGACAGCAACGGTAGAGGATATGGTACATCCCATACTATCAGTTACCGTGACATTATAAGATCCGGTGGGCACAAGCGTCAGACAGTTAGTTGTTGCACTATCAGGATCGTCCCACAGATAAGTATTCGGAGGGGTTCCACCAGTTACAGTAATACAGGCTCCTCCGTCAGCTTGCGTGCAGTTGGCACTGGTGACTGATAGAACTGTGATAGTGGGGCTATTTAGGATTGCCCCAAACGAAACGGAATCTATAGCATTGCAGCCATTTGAATCTGTGACGGTAACGATATAAGTGCCATTCTCACATAACCCCGTTGCAGTTACGGTATCCTGATTGAGTGGGTCATTCCACGAATACGTGAATGGAGGTACTCCCGTAGACATTGTTACCGTTGCCGTTTGATTGCACGCGTTACAAATATCTTCAACGACCGTAGTGTATGCAACCAATGAGTCTGGTTCAGCTATTGTTACATGACCCGAATCAACTTGACCGGCGGAGTCTGTAATGATTACCATGTAGGCACCAGAACATAAGCCAGTTGCGGCTTGGGTTGTTTGATTGGCTGGGTCGTTCCATTGGTACATAAATGGTGCTACACCTGTAAAGCTGGTTGCAGTTGCCATTCCTTCACAGCCACTATTACAAATGTTGTCTGTTGTCGTTATGGAAACGGAGGTTAGGCAAACCAAGTTGTCCATAAGAACATTTACAAATCCCGAACAATCGTCTATCCAATATGGCCTGAAATTGATATAACACCAATCTTGAGTAGGAATGAATGAGAAAGTATAAGTTTGCCATGCTGTACTGGTAATTTTGCCCGATTGCCAGACCAATTCATCTTCACCACACATAGCATTCCCCAACCAAACCTGCATGGAGCTGTAGCAATTTCCCGGAGAAGCGGTATTAAATATGTTACTGTGTGCAAGGTCAATGGAATAGGTATAACTGCTACCCGTAGTCAGACAAGTGTCAAAAGCCTGCCCGGCTCCTTCAAAATAACCCATGGGATCATCACCTACCTGAAGACAACTTATATAAGAACTGCCATCAGATGGAGGGACATTAATTCCCCAATTTCCAGGCTGCGTATCAGCGGTACCACCACAGGTGAACCACGGCACTGGTACAACATGAGCCATAGGAGGCCCTTCAAGTGAGCGGTTTTGTAGACAGTTTTGTGCCTGAATAACCCCGATGTACGAGGCAAGGAGGAGAAAGAGAATTTTCTTCATATTGAGCATAGTTGACAAGAAGTGGTTATCACGACCGATGAAATTTATACCCCTATTCTCTAACAACCTTCCTAATAATCACTCCACTGTCAAACACCACACGCAACATATAGATGCCCGCTGTTTGAGGTTGAATATCAAATATTTGCTCAAAGGTCCCCTTGTGTCGTATCACCGTCCGTTCTAGAACAATCCGACCGGTTACCGAGTACAAGGTGATATATACATCTTGCCTATTCGTCAAATTAAAGTCCACCTTGAATTTGCCGGAGTTGGGATTTGGATAAACGGAAATAACTGGCATATCGGCAATTTCGGAAATACCAACCAGGCTATTAACTGTTTCTGTTACAATTGCATCACATCCATTTCCATCCGTCACGGTGGCAGTATAAGTGCCCGGGCAAAGGTTTGAAATACTTGAAGTGGTCTGTCCACTACTCCATAAATAGGTATAGGGGGGTGTTCCACCTGATGCGCTCACCGAAGCGGTTCCGCTGCAAGGTATGGCACCTATATCTGTTGAAGCAGGCGTTACCACCAAAGCAGGAGGCTCATTGATGGTCACAACCGTTGTGGCGATACACCCTGCATTATCAGTGACCTGCAGATTGTATGTTCCTGCCGATAGGCCCTGAGCAATAGCGGTAGTTTGTCCGGCTGGGTCATCCCATAAGTAGATGTAAGGAGAGAGTCCGCCGCTAACGGAGGTGGCTACCATTCCATTACTTCCGCCATTACAACTTACATCACTAGTTGTGTTGTTTACCGTGGGCCCTCCAGTGTTGCTAAGAGCAACCGTAGCGGTGAACAGACATCCATTGGCATCCGTGATCGTAGCGGTATACGTTCCAGCTCCCAGGCCTGTGCACGTAGCCGTGGTTTGAGCTGCAGGATCATCCCACAAATACGTGTAAGGGATGGTCCCACCATTTCCAGTAACCGTTGCCGTGCCATCTGACCCTCCACAAGTGGCATTGGCAAACATCGTTGTTCCTCCAACTGCTGTGGGCTCACTTACCGACGTAAAGTTGACCGTGCTACATCCATTCACATCCGTTACTGTCACATTGTACGTTCCAGCAGCAAGACCCACGGCGGTTTGGGTGGTCTGAGTACTTCCATCGTCCCATAGAAAATTAAAAGGCCCGGTACCTCCAGATATTGTAACAGAGGCAGTTCCGTCAGCATCTCCATTACAGGTAATGTTGGAAGAAGTGGTTATTACTGATGGCCCTCCAATATTGAAAAGGGTCATCGAAATGATCCCAGTACATCCATTTGCATCCATTACCGTAACGTTATAAGTTCCTGCTGACAACCCGGTAGCAGAGGCATTTGTTTGCCCAAAAGCATCTGACCACAAGTAAGTGTAGGCCGGAGTACTACCTATTACAATTACACTTGCTATACCATCTGCGTTACCACAAGATGCGTTGGTGGTACTTTCCGCTAAGCCAAGAACATCAGGTTCACCAATTGTCACGGTAGATGTGGTGATACAACCCGAAGTATCCGCTGCGGTAACCGAATAGGTTCCCGGTGCAAGATTATTGGCTGTAGCATTGGTTTGGTTAGCAGGATCGTTCCACGAATAATCATAAGGGGCGCTTCCACCCGTGACCACAACGGTTGCCGAGCCATCCGTGCCACCATTGCAAGTTACGTTGGTACTCGTGCTGATATTTGAGAATACGCCGCCACCGTCAAATACCTCCAGCGTCTGAACGTCCGTGCATCCTGCTGCATCTGTCGCTGTAACATTATAAAGGCCAGCGCAAAGATTGATCGCAAGGGCAGAAAATTGGGCGCTGGGATCGTTCCATAAATAGGTGTATGGCGCTGTTCCTCCAGATACAGTTATAGAGGCATCTCCATTGCATACGCCACAATTGGTATTGGTAACTCCGGTTGGATTTATGGTAATGCCTGCTCCAGCATTTACAGTAGTCAAGGAATTGGCCGTGCATCCATTGGCATCTGTCACCACTGTATTGAAGGTGCCATCGCATAGGCCGTTGGCTGTTGCAGTGGTTTGCGATCCCGGGTCATTCCACAGATAAGTTAATGGCCCAACACCATTTGTAACAACCACCGTGGAGATGCCATCGCAAGCACCATTGCAGCTCGCATCTGTAGTGGTATGGTTAAGTGAAATGGCGGCAGGTTCTGTTATGGTTATTTGGTCAGTTGCGAAGCATCCTGAAGCATCGGTTGCGGTTACTGAATAGGTGCCTGCAGCAAGATTGCCCGCGGTGGCGTTGGTTTGGGCCGAAGGGTCATTCCATGCATAGGTATATGGACTTACTCCCAGCGTTGCCAAAGAGGTGGCTGAGCCATTATTGCCACCATTACAGGTAACATTGGTATTGGCTGTTATATTAACAATGGGTACCGTGTTGCTCACTACCAGGTTGGCAGTTGTTGTGCAACCATTTGCGTCGGTAATTTGGCAAATGTAATTCGCCGCAGTTAATCCTGTTGCCGTGCTTGTTGTTTGGGCGGCAGGATCGTCCCATAAATAAACATATGGTGGAATTCCATTGGCAACAACTACAGAGGCAGAGCCATTGCTGTTTCCACAACTTGCATCTGTTACACTACCGGTAAAAGAAAGTGCGTTGGGCGCTGTTATAGCTACCGAGGTATTCCCCATACAACCATTCGCATCCGTTATCGTAACTGAATAGGTTCCGGCACATAGCGAAGAGATTGAAGTTGTTGTTTGTCCGTTGGACCACAGGTAGGTGTAAGATGGTGCGCCCAAGTTTACCGATATCTCCGCATTACCATCACAATTTCCATTGCAACCAACATTGGTACTGTTGGAAATGGTTGGGACCGGGTCCTGTCCAATGGCCGCTACAACCGGTGCGAGCTCGCTTCGGCAAATAGGATCTCGGATTTCCCAGTTGTAGTAATAATACCAAAAATCGGGATTGGGAATGTTATTGCCTGTTATTGATATTACCCCGGGTATTTCATAAGGGTAGCTAGGGCCCGTATTGTTTCTGAACATTGCCGACATACCGCCGGTTCTAAGTTGAAAATCGGTTCCTACCGGCACGTCAAAATCCAGGATTAAGTTCTGCCAGCCAACCGGAATATTGAGATTGGTGTCCTGCAAAACCACTCCTGCCGAGTTTCTAAGTTCAATCGTTCGGTATCCCGTGGAGAAGGCATAAAGATCAACTGAGACCAGCGTAAATGGGCTCAGGCAATCAAAAACTTGATAAAAGTTGGTATTCGTATGATTTCCACCTGTTCCAATGGAGGTATCTACAGGGCCAACAAATTGAGATGGAGAAATAATCACATCTTCTACATAATAGGTAGTGGTAGTTGATAACGAAGGTGTCGTAAACGCGTTTCCGGTAGCAATTGGATTTGTGCCCGTTGAATCCGCATACCAGGTCAATGTTCCGGTGCCGGCTGCAGAAAGAGAGACACTTCCATTTCCACACCGGGACGCACCTGTAGTTGTAGGCGCCGTCGGCTTGTTTACGGCAATGTATGCCGTTTTAGTAAGGGAATCTGACCCGAAGCCATTGGTGGTCACCAACTCTACAGCATAGGTTCCAGCAGCTGTGTATATATATGAAGGATTTTGTTGAGTCGAGGATCCGCCATCTCCAAAATCCCAGGTCCACGAAGTTGGTCCGTCAACTGAAAGGTCCGTGAAGTCTACATCACCAGTGCAGGTTGTCAAAACATTGGCTACAAACTCCGTTGACGGCGGTTGGTTAGGCATCACGCAGTTCCATTGAATTTCGAACCCATCCCCGTTTACGTTTGGATCAGCATGATGGTATATTGTAATTGAGCCTACGCTAGAAGTGAGGGGACTAACAGGAGGCCCAGTGGTGTTGCAAAATCTTCCCAGAGAAGGGGATGAAGTATTGGGTCCATCAAAGAACTCTACATAATCGTAATCACATGGGGGAGTTCCCCCACTTCCTGGTTCAACGTCAAATGATACAATCGTTAATGAGATAGATGAAGCACCCAGAGGAGCGATTGTAATTTGTGTATTGGTAGCATCGGCGTAAGTTCCATTGGCCCCTCCATTGTCAAACAAAGTACCGGTACACGCTGTTTGTGTTGTGGCTATACCTGAGAATGGCAGGTTAACGACACAGGGCATCAAAGAGTCAATAGTAACATAGGCTATTTGTGTTACTGAATCAATACCACAAGGGTTTCCATCTGCAACCAGTTTTACCGTGAAGGATCCATAGTTCGTATAGGTGTGTGATGGATTGGCGGCAGTGCCAGTTGTTCCATCTCCAAAATCCCATATAAAAGTACCTCCGTTCGTGCTGTTGTTTGCAAAAGTTGCGGTAAAAGGTACAGAACATGAAGTGGTAGGATTGGCCGAAAATGCAGCTGTAACGGAAGAGTCGAATACTGGTCCAACGCCTACAGCATACCAGGCATCCGTGGTCGCAATCACCTCAGGACTACAAGCGCCAAAAATATCAATGGCTGATTGGATCGCATAAAATCGTGCATCGGCATATTGTGAATTGGGCCAGAGATACACCGTATTGTTTCGGAAAGCGATGGAACCTGCGTCAGTGATACCTAGAGCTGATACATTGTAAGCGTCCCCATTGTCATTTGTTCCTGATCCTCCGCTGCTTAATAGGTAGTACCAGAAGTTCTGTACGCCACTATTCGTGTGAACGCCTCCGTTGTCACCTGTACCGGTGAACCAGTTCGTGCCTAAATAGGTATCCGGGTCTCCATAGATATTTGGATTTGACATGGACCTGAGCGTAATGCCAATGTCTTCACCAACTAGCCAATTCGCTTGTCCAGGTTTTCCAAACCATTCCACTGAAGTTCCGAAGATGTCTGAGAAGGACTCGTTCAATGCTCCTGATTCAAAAGAATATACAAGATTTGAAGTAAAAGTGGTGAGCCCATGTGTGATCTCATGCCCCGCAATGTCCAAAGCGGTAAATGGGTTGGTTGAACCGGATCCATCCCCATAGGTCATTCGTTGTCCGTCCCAGAAGGCATTGCCATAATTGCTTTGGTAGTGGATATAGCTCAATAGATTGAATCCCGCTCCATCAATGCTGTTGCGTCCGTGGTCCAAAAAGAAATAATCATAAGTCATCTCCGCTCCCCAATGTGCATCCGTGGCTACCTCATCTTGCTGTGCGTTCACGTTATTCCAGAAGTTATCGGAATCTGTAAAATCAACAGCATTACCGTAATTAGTGCCTTCCTGAAGGTTAAATGTCCTGATACCATTACCTCTACCGGTTTCCCTTAACCGATAGGTGCTTCCGGTAAAATCAGTGGTGAGTGGTTGGGTGCCACTATATGCCGTTACCGCTGTTCCAGCAGCATCAGCCGTGTGAATTCGGTTGTTCTCAAACAAAATATCCCCGTTGGTTGCGTCCACATAAACATCGGCCCGGTAAAGTGGTTCATGGGCATAAATGTTGAATTTATAAGCCAGCTTAAACTCAGCGCCATTGGCTGTAGTAGGAAGATACAGCAGCTCACCAATCGGGAAATAGCTAGCTCCCAGCTGACCCGTTTCCATTTTTAGCAAGGCTTCTTCTTCGGGAATTTCCCACTTGTAAGTAGAAGCGTTGACAAATTCCAGCGCGTTGGACCTTGCTTGATTTGCGGTTATCGAAGCACTGGTTGGTACATTGATAGATTTAAAAATCACCCCATGAACGGATTCGATTTTGCCATTTCTTTCGTGCGCTACGTATCTAGACCACTCTAGGGGAATACCGTTGTAATACTGCTTATACTGACGGTGTATAATTCCAAGGTTATCCGTCTCCTTCTTCTGGAGTTCCAATGACAGGCCGGTGTCAAACTTCAGGACTTTATCTATCCAAAGTTGGAAGATGTCAACATCTAACTCTGATCCAGCCCGGAATCTGATAAATTCAGGTATCGCGGAAGTTGAACGTATCTTTACAAGTTCGCTGCCGGGAACCAGGTTTTTAGCTTCTTGACCGTGATATATTTGAGCCAACCCAAATTCTGGGGAGCATAGCGCCAACAGCAAAAGGCCGGCAAGGAGTGGTATTGGTTTCATGGAGTTGTTTTGAAGGCATTTGTAAAATAGGGCACTTTACTCTGCGAAAGGTAGTTAAACAAATCTAAAGAGTCAATTTGTTCCTCAAATTATGGTTAAATTTGAATCTGATGAGAGCCGTAAAAACATATCAAATAGAGGACACGGAATTGACCAAGCGAAAACTGCTTTTTTGGGCGCAGCAATTTGAACAAATCTGTGTGTTGGAGAGCAATTCTTTAACAGCGAATAAGGAAAGTGCCGATCGGTACAGCAGTTTGGATTGTACGATTGCGTTAGGGGCGCATTCCGAATTGCGTGGATCTGGGGACAATGATTTTGAGAAGCTTAAATCCTATATCGAGGAGATTGGTGATTGGGTGTTTGGCTACCTGACGTATGATCTAAAGAATCAAATCGAGGACCTCAGCTCTAATCATTTAGATATTCAGGGGTTTGCAACGTTGCATTTCTTCCAACCTGAGATTATCTGTGAGCTGACGGAAGGGAAATTGAAGTTTAAGTACCTAAAAGAGACAAAGAGCACAGAGGAGATTGATCAATTATTTGCAGACATTCAAGAAGCCGTCCCAACAGTTGCAGATCATCCCTTTATTGAAGTCGCACCCCGGATGACCAGGGAAGAATACATCAACTCCGTGGATCGGCTCAAGCAACATATTGCATATGGGGATATTTACGAAGTGAACTTTTGCCAGGAGTTCTTCTGTCATGAAGTTGCTATTGATCCTTTACCCATTTATGAACGCCTTAACAACCTATCAAAGGCTCCCTTTTCGACATTCTATCGGGATAGAACTCGATATCTGCTATCGGCCAGTCCTGAACGATTTATGAAGAAAGAGGGAAGCACCCTGCTATCTCAACCCATTAAAGGAACCAAACGAAGAGGTGATTCGGAGGACTTAGATATGCTCTATAGGGAAGAGCTGGAAAAAAGCGAAAAGGAGCGCAGTGAAAATGTAATGGTTGTCGACTTGGTAAGAAATGACCTGTCTAAGTCAGCAGTAAAGGGATCAGTAACGGTTGAGGAGTTGTTCGGTATTTACACATTTGAGCAGGTTCATCAGATGATATCCACGGTCAAATGTGAGTTGCGTCCGGATGTGCACCCCATTGACGCCCTAAAAAATGCCTTTCCGATGGGTTCTATGACAGGCGCTCCAAAGGTGAGAGCCATGAAATTGATAGAGCAGTATGAGTTGACACGAAGAGGATTGTATTCTGGGGCTGTTGGATATATCACGCCGGAACTTGACTTTGACTTTAACGTGGTGATACGAAGTATTTTGTACAATGCCGAGAAACGCTACCTGTCATTCATGGTTGGTGGAGCCATAACAGATATGTCTGAACCGGAAGCAGAGTATGACGAATGCATGGTGAAAGCCAAGGCCCTGTTCGAGGTGTTAAGCAATAAGGAATCTGTGCACTAGAATGGAGAAACAGTTCAATAGATTCGTTTCCGCTAATTCACTCTTCGACAAGAATTCGCGATTATTGGCCACCGTAAGTGGTGGTGTTGATTCTGTGGTTCTTGTGGCATTACTGAAAAAGGCAGGATTTAATTTCAGTATCGCACATTGCAATTTTCAACTCCGGGGTGATGATGCTGATGCTGATGCGGTATTTGTCAGGAGTCTAGCTGAAAACTATGAAGTACCATTTTTCACCATAAAATTTGACACTGAGGCGCATGCAAAGAAGCAGAAAATCTCCTTGCAAATGGCCGCAAGAGAATTGAGATATACCTGGTTTGAAGAGGTGCGCATGGAAAAGGGTTTGGAATCCATCCTAACTGCTCATCATGCGGATGATAATATTGAAACGTTTTTTCTGAACCTGGTACGAGGAACTGGAATTAGAGGCTTAACGGGAATGGAGGCAAGGCAAGGCAAAGTATTGCGCCCATTGTTGTATGCAAAAAAGGAGGAGATTATCACCTACGCAAAGCAGGAGAATCTGATGTATCGTGAAGATCAATCAAATTCTAGCGTTAAGTACGAGCGTAATTTTATTCGCCATAATATCATCACTCAATTTAAGGAATTGAACCCCAGTTTTGGGAATACCATGGTCGAAACCATGGAGAATTTAAGGGTTGCAGAAGGGGCCTATGGTGATTATTTAGATACGCTTAAATCGGGGCTCCTGGAGGGTGACGAGTCAATCAAAATTGAAATAGAAAAGCTCAGGGCTTTGCCTCATCCAGATCGGTTGCTGTTTGAATTGATCTCTCCGCTTGGCTTTACAGCTTCAGCTGCAAAAGATATTGTCAAGGCATTGGGAGGAGCATCCGGGAAGCAATTTTTGTCCAATTCACACAGGTTGGTCAAAGACAGGGATTATTTGCTCATTGATCCTATTGATCAAGTGGGTTACGTCGAGCCGATCACCATTGCAGCAGGTACGGCAAACATTACCCAACCCATTTCACTCTCCTTCCAGTTGAAGTCTAGCCAGGGATTGGTGATTCCCCGGGTGGATGACATCGCTTGTTTGGATAACTCAAAACTTAAGTATCCTTTACGGTTGAGGAATTGGGCCCACGGTGATTTTATGTATCCACTTGGCATGAATGGACGCAAAAAGCTTAGTGATATTTTTATCGACAAGAAGATTCCATTGAATGAAAAAGAAAATATATTTGTCTTGGAGTCAGATGGCGCAATTGCCTGGGTGGTAGGTTATAAGATTGATGACCGGTTTAAAATAACGGATGATACGAGGGACGTTTGTGTGATAGAGCAATGCTAGGACCGAATGAACTCCCTATTATCTAAGGAACCAGAATCCAAATTCCAAATTCCAAGTGCTCGAAACGGTAAAAAGATGAACAGGATAAATGATCTTTGTGATAGGTTATTGCGGTTTGCGGTTGATGTGATTTTGTATCTTCGAACCGTTCTTTTGTTCTTTGGACTTGAGGCTTGGAATTTGAGGCATGGATTTTTAAGGTGGACCAACAATTCTATCTTTCGGTAAGATTTGGAATTACCGAATACAAAGTATGTCACATCTAAGCGTAGCTAATGGAAAATAATGCAGAAATATTATTTGAGGAGAAGCAATATTTGGGGTACAACCGTTACTCCAACGTCCGGCGATTGATCCTGGCAATTTTTTGTTTCATTGCCTACTTCTGGCGGGGCGAGAGCGATCCAAATGGGGAGTTGTTGTTTGGCCTGGGTGTCGCAATCATGGCTATTTCCGTTCTGCTCATGTTTGTGTTGCACTTGCATACCAAAGTAACAGATCACAGCATTATCCTGGATGGGTTATGGACCTCGAAACGGGTTAAAATTGATTTGGGAAGCATTGTTTCAGCTCGGGCCGTGCCCTCCAGGAAGTTCTTGTTGAGCGGGCCGGTGTACAACCTACACTGGAAAGGTGCCATTAAGTTCTACTGTCGGGGCAGGGAAGGTGTGGAACTGATTGATGCGGATGGCTTGGTGTACATTATAGGAAGCCAAATGAGTGGTCAGCTCGTTCAATTGCTGCAACAGTTGATTGAGAAGCGGGGATCAGAGCCTGTGGCGGACCTGCCTGAAGAATAAAAAGACGAGATTCCTATCTGGAGCAGTCAGCGTTGTGCATTGTAAATCCTCCGACAGATTCAACTATAATTTTAAGTACTTTTGAGCGTTATAGGCATTGAAAAGCAGTAAAATGAAAGGAATAAGGAACACAATAATTGCCCTACTGGTTACCGTATTATCGGCCAGTGCACAAGATGCCGGAATGGGATCGGGCCAATCTGGAATTTTTGAACCGGTTAGCTGGGATTACGAAGTACGTGAACTGGGCAATGCAGAATATGAACTCATCTTCAAGGCGACTATTGACGATGGATGGCACTTATACTCTCAGTTTATAGGTGACGATGGCCCTGTACCAACTTCATTCGGTTTTGATAGTATCCCAGAGTTAGAGTTGATTGGCCCGGTAAAAGAAATCGGTGAACTGGAGACTGACTATGATCCCAATTTCATGATGGAGCTGAAATGGTTCAGTCACAAAGTGGAGTTCATTCAAAAAGTAAGAATCAAAGGCGATAACATCAAGTTCAATGGCTACTTTGAATTCATGACCTGCGATGATCAACAATGTCTGCCACCAGCGTATACTGAAATTGAGATTGGTTTGGGTAGTGCGGGTGTGAGCTTCGGGCTAAAGGAATTGGTTTCAGAAGAGATTGACTATGGGCCCGGCCAGGAAAATGAATTTGTCATTGCGAATGTGGATCTCGATAACCCGGTAAATGATTGTGGTGAAAAGAGGGAGGAACAAACCTTGTGGGGGATATTTCTTCTCGGCCTGTTGGGTGGATTAATTGCCCTTGTCACCCCTTGCGTGTTTCCAATGATTCCGCTTACGGTAAGTTTCTTCACCAAGGGAAGTGGAGACAAACGCAGCGGGATTTATCGCTCAATTCTATATGGCACCTTTATTATGGTGATCTATTTTCTGTTGAGCACACCCTTCCATTTGTTACCTGGCATTGATCCGGAGGTCCTGAATAGAATATCCACCAATCCCTGGTTAAATCTGACCTTCTTCGCCATCTTCATCATTTTTGCCATTTCATTTTTTGGCTATTTTGAGATTGGCCTTCCCAGTAAATGGGCGAACAAGGCCGACACTGCGTCAGAAATTGGAGGCATTATCGGTATCTTTTTTATGGCATTAACACTCGCGGTAGTGTCCTTTTCTTGTACGGGGCCTATCCTCGGTACACTGCTGGCAGGTACACTGACTTCTGAAGGTGCAGGGGTAATCAGCTTTTTGGGCATGGACCTACAACTGGTGGCCGTAAAACTTTCAATTGGCATGACTGGCTTTGGCCTGTCTCTTGGATTGCCATTTGCCCTTTTTGCCATGTTCCCGGGTTGGTTGCAATCGCTGCCACAGTCCGGCGGTTGGTTGAATTCTGTGAAGGTGGTACTGGGATTCATTGAAGTAGCCTTGGCCATCAAGTTCTTGTCCAATGCTGATCTCGTGGAGCAATGGGGCATACTCAAAAGAGAAACATTCTTCGTGCTTTGGTTTTTAACCGCTGTTGGCTTGGCTCTGTATTTCTTCAAGAAGATCAAGTTTCCACATGATAGTCCTGGTACTTCAGTACCAAGATCTGGATTTGTGATGGGCTCACTGACGGTCGCCTTCGCCATTTTCTTAATGCCCGGCATGTGGGCGGGCGACTGGTGGAATCACAATGTTTTGAGTGGATTTCCACCACCTAAATATTATAGTTATTTCAAACATGAGCATGAGATAAAAATATTCACCGATTATAAGGAGGGAATGGCCTACGCAAAGGAAGTTGACAAGCCAGTGATGATAGATTTCACCGGGTGGGCCTGTGTAAATTGTCGAAAGATGGAGGATAACGTATGGCCTGAAGACACGGTGAAGGCTATTCTGAATGAGAAGTATGTGGTTATCTCACTTTATGTTGACGAGAAGACAATACTACCAGCTGATAAACAGAAGGTAATTGATGTACCTACCGCTGACGGGGGTACTAAGAAGAAAAAGATGAGAAAGGTGGGTGATCGGTGGAGTACGCTGGAGACACTTACCTTCAAAAGTAATACGCAACCGTACTACGTTCTATTGGATAATGATGAATACCTCCTGGCCAATCCAATTGGGTATAATTATGCGCAGGATTTGGAAAGGTATGTAGATTACCTAAATTGTGGCCTTGATGCCTTTAACAAGCAGCAAGCTGCTGTACAAAAGGAGGACTCAACGGTAGGCTCACTCATCAATTAGCCCATTTCTATGTCTCTTGAACARATAAAACAAAACTTCGTGGCGGCCCATGATGCCCTGGAGCAGTTCATGACGGATGAATCTTATCAGCTAATAGCATCTGCTGGTCAGCTGTTGGTTGCTGCTTTCAAGGATGGCAAAAAGGTGATTTCATGTGGCAATGGAGGTTCGATGTCCGATGCCATGCACTTTGCAGAGGAACTGTCAGGAAGATTTCGGGATGATAGGAAAGCACTTCCGGCGCTTTCGATCTCTGATCCTACACATATTACATGCACCGCAAATGACTTTGGATATGAGCAGATCTTTTCACGTTATATAGAGGCGGTAGGTGCTGAGGGCGACGTGCTGCTGGCCATTAGTACCAGTGGAAATTCTGCGAATGTACTTAGGGCCATTGAGGCGGCTCAGGCGAAGGGCATGAAAGTTATCGGCCTCACCGGTAAAGAAGGAGGCAAGATGTCGGAAAAGTGCGACATTGAAATTCGCGCCCCACATTCCAAGTATGCTGACCGTGCGCAAGAGATTCATATTAAGGTAATTCACTCGTTGATTCACGTTGTTGAACTCGAAATTTTCTAATACCTTAGTACCTTGAATTCGAGCGGTGAAGACAAAAACAAAACAGTAGGCGGATTACTATTCGTCGGCTGTCTCTTTCTGGGAATTGGTATCGGGATGTACCTGGAAGATGTTAAAATAGGAACTATGATCGGACTTGGTGTCGGATTTTTAGTGATGGCCGCAACTAGACTGAAGAGCGATAAGTAAAGCTCTATTTCTCCCATTTTTATTGGATTGACCTGAAATTTTTAGAAGGTTGACTATACTAAGGCATTTCTATGTCTAGTGCACTTTTGTACATAGAGTCATCTGTGAATGGGTGGCAGATGTGTGAGGGGGGGGGGTTAAGTAAAAAGTAGAAAGTTCAAAGTAAAAAGTAGAAAGTAGAAAGTAGAAAGTAGAAAGTAGAAAGTTCAAAGTAAAAAGTAGAAGGTTCAAAGTAGAAAGTTCAAAGTAGAAAGTTCAAAGTAGAAAGTTCAAAGTAAAACGTATAAAGTAGAATGTATGACGAAAGGATTGGAATTGTGTGATCGATTGTTTCAATTTTCAATTGATGTCATTAAATTTTTAAGGAGGATAAAAACCACTTCGGAATTATCTGTATTAAAATATCAACTCACAAAGTCAGCAACGTCAAGCGGGGCTAATTATGAAGAGTCACAGGCGGCTGCATCAAGGGCAGATTTTAAATATAAAGTTGGGATTTCATTGCGGGAAATGAGGGAGTCAAATTATTGGT
>JAESRW010000195.1 GCA_016764395.1 Flavobacteriales bacterium | reverse complement strand
ATTGGGTAATGATACCCTCTTTTGTAGCGGTGATACTTTAACGTTATCTGTAACGGATATGAATTCCCTCTATTTGTGGCAGGATAATTCAACGAGTCCAACATTTACGGTTACTCAACCGGGAACCTACTGGGTACAACTAACAAACAGCTGTGGAACCACCGGTGACACGGTGGAAGTAATTCCAGGTGCATTACCTACTGTTGAATTGGGCAATGACACGCTCCTCTGCGCTGGAGATAGTTTAACGCTTAACGCAGCAAACACAAATTCAGCATATCTATGGCAGGATAATTCAACGAACCCAACATTAGATGTTACTCAGCCCGGAACTTACTGGGTAGGAGTTACCAATATATGTGGAGTAAAACCTGATACGATAAGTGTCATGTGGCAGAATTGCGATTGCTATTTACATGTGCCCAATGCATTCACACCCAATGGAGACAACATTAATGATGGTTTTTTGCCGATTCCCCATTGTAATTTTGCGACCTATAAGCTATGTATTTATAACCGTTGGGGAGATTTGATTTTTCAATCAAGTGACTACCGAATATCTTGGAATGGAATGACCAATAATGGAACCAAGCAATCGCAACAAGATGTGTACGTTTGGGTAATTGATGCAGTTGACGAAAAGGGTCAAGCGCATCAATACCTTGGGCACGTTACGTTAGTCCGATAACAAGAGGCCTATGACGGCCATAACGAGGGCTTAGGGCTAGCGAAGATCGCCCCCCGTTGATGTTAAGGAGTCTATTGTTTTTTCAGGACCTTTAAGGTGGTCATGTTTCCGTCGGTTGACCGGACCTTCACAAAATAAATACCCGGTTCGCCCTCGATAGCCAAAGTCACTTTGGTAGCGGTTTCAAAATTGGTAGTTGAAGTGACTTGACCTAGTAAGTTTTCCACCTCAATAGTTACCTGATTCCACCTTGCTCCAAGGTCAAGTGTTAGCTGACCCGTTGTGGGATTTGGAAAAACTTTAAGCCCATCAGTCAATACTCTTTCTGATAGTCCGACGGTTGTAATATCATAACAGCTTGAAGTATCAGTGCAATTATTCTCTGAAACGATAACCGCATAGCTTCCGTTGGTAGTTAACGTGTACCATTGCTCAGTTGCACCAGGAATAGGCATTTTCCCATTGGTACAATCAATCCACTGATAGCTCCCTCCAATTGCATTGCTGGTGAATGTCAAATCATTGAGAGTGACTGATGTATCGACTGAATTAATCGTTAGATTCAATGTAACTGTGCTATCACACCCCCCTGCATTTACCAAGCTGACTGTATAAATTCCAGAGGTATTGTAGCTATTTCCATTCCACGAATAACTGTTGCATCCAATAGCGTTCTCCGAACCAACCGTTGAATTATTAATGGTCAAATTAAGCGTAAGGATTGAATCACAACCTGCTGCATTTGTGAAAGTTAGCGAATAGGTTCCGCTTGAAGTGTATATATTCCCATCAACAACCCAAGTATAACTATCACAAGCCGAAACTGTGGTCGCATAATTTTCAGCGCTAATGATGGTTAGATTTAAAGTTACAATTGAATCACATCCAGATAGACTCATTAGGGTCTCGGTATAGGCTCCAGAAGAAGTGTACGTATTCGAATTGGCAGGCCAGGTATAAGTATCACATGCAGAAACCGCCAATGAACCCGTAGTTGGATTACACTGAGAGAGCTTCAGCAAAAACATATCAAAACCACTAACAAAGGTGGGGTAAGCCGTTCCCGGTCCCGGATCGAAGTCAGCGGCTCCCTCAAAAAAACCTGTTACATAAATATTATTAGACGCATCTAAAACCAGCGCATTGGATCTATCAGTACCGGTACCTCCGACAGACCTGGCCCAAATAAAATTTCCAGAACCGTCCAGTTTTTGTACGAAGATATCACGGCTTGGCCAGCTTTGAGAAGTGAGCGTATCGATCCCAGATCCCGGATCGAAATCTACGGTTCCGCTATAACTACCTGTGATATATACATTATCAGCAGTATCCAAAACAATGGCGGCAGGTACGTCACCAACCTGATCCCCATAGGAACCAACCCAAACTAAGTTTCCCGCTGAATCTAACTTCTCAACAAATATATTAGAACTTCCACTTGAAGGGCCATTGTGATAAACTAATCCTGGGCCTGGATCAAAGTCAACTGTTGAAGAGAACGTTCCCGTAAAATATACGTCTCCAGCAGAACCGATGGTGATTCCAGAACCCCTACAACTACCTTCTAAACCAACCCCACCCAATGATTTCACCCATATAAAGTTCCCTACCGCATCCATCTTGTGTACAAACACGGCACTTTTCGCCGGACTGAGCGTAATACTAGTTGTTCCGGTTCCCGGATCGAAATCAACAGTTTCAAAAAAGAAACCGGTAGTATATACATTTCCATACATATCAGTAGAAATACCAAATCCTTTCTCAAATCCAACACCACCCATAGCTTTTACCCAGAGAAGCTTTCCAAAGGGACTCAGTTTTTGAACGAAAAAATCTGATTTATTGCCAATGGCTGTCAGGTTAAAAATTGCCGGGTCTGGATCAAAATCTGTAGTACCATAGAATTCTCCAGTCAGGTACAAATTGCCCAATCCATCAAAGGTGAAGTCATGAACGATCTCCGCAGAAGAACCACCGAATGTACTGGTCCAAATTGTATTACCGGCAGTGTCCAGTTTTTGGATAAAAACATCAAAATTACCGGCCGAGGTAATAACCAGCGGGTTCCCCATAGTCCCGAAGTCAACCGTTCCCTTAAAACTCCCAGTTATGTAAAGTTGATCTAATGAATCCACCGAGACTGAAACGTAATCCTCGGTTAACGGGCCACCAATAGATTTTACCCATAGAAAGTTTCCAGCGGAATCTAACTTCTGTATAAAAATATCCAGCTGTCCTTGCGGGGTCAGATAGTTTGTTCCCGTTCCAGGATCAAAGTCTGTTACACTTTCATAAATGCCTGCTACATATACATTACCTGCCTTATCCGTTGCAACCGAGTTTCCTCTATTAAACCCCAGCCCACCCGAAGAAGATACCCATTCAAATGCAGGTGCTTGACCATTGACACTTATTGGATTACCCACTAAAAAAAGGAAGGCAATAGACAGTAAATAGGTGCTTTTCATTTTCAGGTTTTTAAGTTTAAAAAGATGTAGTTATTGAGCAGTAACAATTCATTTAAAATCGCTTGCTGCCTTAAGATGGTCTGTGGTTAATACTTGTTCATTCTTAGGCCCAGCAGTATCCAAGATTTATCTGGGCGAACGCTATTCTTTTAGAACTTTGACCGTTGTCATCTTTCCGTCATCGGTCTCAATTTCTAAAAAGTACACCCCCGATTCTCCTTCAATGCTCAGCGATAATTTAGATACAGTTTTGTAGTTACTTACTGATATAAGTTGCCCGGTAACGCTTCTCACCTTTATAGTTACCTGCGTGTAWTTGCGGCCTAAATCTATCGCTACCTTGTCRRCKGTAGGGTTTGGRAAAAYCGATATTTCASTATSKAASGTRTWMTCATCRATTCCAACAGTGGTAATSGTGTAACASKRAGATRTGYCWRTRCARTTATTSKCTGTRAYMWKYACTSCRTARCTYCCACTKGTSAKRRSWGTRTARGAWKSRTTSGTKGCMCCMGMAATTGGNNNMWKGTTAYCRTCRCARTCMATCCATTGATAGYTKGCMCCRCTTGYATTRCTYRTYAATWCSAGGTCATTCACCAGAACTGAAGTATCGACTGTATTTATAGTGAGATTCAACGTTGCTAAGCTRTCACACCCTGCAGCACTGGATAGCATGGCCGTATAGGTRCCCGTAGTCGTGTAGGTATTCCCATCTGCGATCCACGTATAGCTATCACAAGCGCTTACAGCTTCTGAGCCCATGGTGTCCTTATTGACGATCAGATTCAGCGTTACGRTTGAATCACAGCCTGCAGCATTTATGAAATTTGTCGTATACGTGCCAGAAGAGGCATACATATTACCATCTGCCGGCCAGGTATATGTGCCACAGGTGGTCACCATCTCCGAGCCGTTCGTTTCACTATTGACAGTAAGGATYAAGGTGACAATAGAATCACATCCATTCGCATTGGCCAAGGTATCTATGTAAGTACCGGTAACCGAGTACGTATTGCTATTCACAGGCCAAGTATAATTTCCGCAAGCAGTAATCATCGAGGAACTCGTACTTCCGTTGTTAACCGTCAGGTTCAGGATCACAATTGAATCACATCCAATTGTATTTGATAAGGTATCCATATAGCTCCCGGTACCGGTGTACGTATTCCCATCGACAGGCCAAGTATAACTACCACAAGCGTTAATGGTCACTGAGGTCACCGTGCTGGTCGCAATCGTTAGGTTCAATGTGACAATGGAATCACATCCCACGGAATTGGTCAGGGTTTCTACATAGGCCCCTGTGGAATTATAGGTAATCCCGCTCGTAGCCCAAGTATAACTATTACACGCACTGATTGTTTCGGCACCGATTGTAAAGGCGCATTGGGAAAGCTTTAAAGAAAAAATATCATAGTTACCTGATGACATGTGGCTGGCTGTCCCTACCCCTGGATCAAAATCCGCATTGCCTYGAAATCGGCCGGTTATATAAATATTGCCGGAGACATCGGAATGAATAGCATTGCCAATATCAGCTGAAGTGCCGCCCATGGATGTTGCCCAGATCAAATTTCCGGCGGCATCGAGTTTTTGCGTAAAAATATCAAAACTACCGGCCGATATTAGATTGGCTGTTCCGGATCCCGGGTCAAAATCTGCGGTATCCTGGAAGTATCCCGCTACATACGCATTCCCAAAAGCGTCTGAGGTGATGGATTGTGCAAGATCAAATGAACTACCACCCATGCTTACCGCCCAAATTAAATTGCCCGCCGAATCCAGTTTTTCAGCAAAAATATCATTGCTGCCCGCCGAAGTAAGATTTAAGGTTCCTGTTCCTGGATCAAAATCCGCAGTTCCTTGAAAGTAACCGGCCAGGTAAATATCGCCCGAAACATCTGTGGCAATGGAACTTCCTATACCAACTGCACTACCCATTAGGGCCTTAGCCCAGACAAAATTCCCTGCAGCATTCAGCTTCTGAATAAAAACATCCTTACCACCAGCAGATGTCAGATTGCTTGCTCCAGAACCTGGATCAAAATCTACAGTGCTTTCAAAATATCCTGTCACATACACATTGCCTAATACATCTGTGGCAATAGACTTGCCCTCATCAAACAAATTGCCTCCCGTACCGGTTGCCCAGATCATTTTCCCAGTTGCATCCAGTTTGAGTACATATATATCAAAAAGGCCAACTGAGTTGATATAGTAAGTTCCTACCTCCGGATCAAAATCTACCGAGTCCTGAAAGCGACCGGTTATCAATACATTTCCTGAGAAATCAACAGCAATGGACTGACCACGATCCGCGGTTGCTCCTCCCACAGATCTTGCCCAGATAAGATTTCCTGAAGCATCTAATTTTTGAATGAATATGTCATCCCCGCCAGCTGAGGTAAGATTGGTCGTTCCAGCATTGGGATCAAAGTCAACGGTTCCCCTAAACCAACCGGTAAGATAAACATTACCGGAGGTATCCGTAGTAATGCTCCTACCAACACCGAATGAAGTACTGAGCATGGCTTTTGCCCAGATCAAATTACCTAAACTATCCAATTTTTGTACAAAGATGTCCTGGGTTCCAGTAGCTGTAAGGTTGACCGTACCGGTACCTGGATCAAAATCAACTGTACCACCAAAAAAACCTGTTACATATACATTGCCCAACAGATCTGTAGTGATGGCATTTCCTTCATCATATGAGAATGTGCTTCCCATAGATACCGCCCACTCAAAATCGGGGGATTGAGCATTTGTTTTTAACGCGCCATTAGCCAACAGCATTACAGTTACAGCTATTAGTAGTCTTCTTCTCATTTGTCTATTTTTTTAATTGTGTTCGAATTATCACTTTGGTAAAAGCCAGGAAAGACTGGCGCTGTTATCTATGATTTATGCGCATCACTTTGACCGAAAGCCGTTTATCTCTTTATTTTACACCTGTTCTTCTTTGCCACATCCTATTTACTTTTCAGTACCCACCCTAAGCTGGACCTGTCAGCGCTAGTTAAAGGAGGGGTTAGTAACCCTAGATCTGAAAGGATTGGGATTAATAAACCGCAACGATATCTCAGCTCCTCCTTGTCCCCCACTCGCCTCTGTTAAACCAGATACATTAATATCATAACTAAATCCCAAATCAAAACTTGAGTACTCAAACCGGACAGCAGGAATGAAGGCATCTCCAAAGCGATAATGACCTCCAATTGAAATAGCAGCGCCCTTCTTTAATCCAGTGTACTTTGAATTTTCTTTGATTTGATACCTTACCATCGCACCCACTAACAGTTCCCGGGAAGGCCCTTGTTGCAGAATCAAAATACTTGGCTGTACCGCCGTGTTCGTATTTTTAACAGGAGCGGATAGGTACCCATGTACAACCATCTTTAAATATAGCTGCTCTTCTGCCCCTTCATAAAATGCACCCCCTGGTTGATTTATGTGAAAAAAAGAGGCCCCTAGATTGGACCTGAAGCCGTCATTGGAGGAAAAGTTTGTCTTGGATGATCGATAACTCCACATGATTCCCCCCGCAAAGTCACCGTATGAGAAATTATTTAACTCACTTGTTTCTCCTGATGAGAGATTCGGATCAAAACCATTTATCCCATTGTCTTGATTGCCCCACCTTAATGAAGCGCCATTAATACTTCGTTGTCCAAAACCAGCTTGAATACCCGAGGATAACGTGTTTTTCTCATCAAGCGATGCGTGGTATGAAATGATCAAGTTTAGCTGGGAGTTCCCTATTTGCGTGTCTCCAGCCTTATCACTATAGGCGGTAAATCCAGCGCCCAAAGAGCCCTGTGTTATTTTTTCTTTAAGAATTGGCATGTCAAACCCCAAGGCGTAGGTAATAAATGGATTTGAGATGCTGCTCCATTGACTTTTGTAATTAATAACAGCCCTTTGGTCTCCATCAAAGCTTCCTGCTGAGGCAGGATTGATTAATAGAGGCGACGCGTTGAATTGAGAAAAATGCACGTCCTGAGCTGCTATTTCAACTGATAGTGAGCTGAACAATAGTATGGAAACCACAAGTGCAACTACAGATAAGCGGGATAACGATTGAAGAAGTAGGCAACAAACTGTGCATAATTCTGAGGTCGAATCACTTGCTAATCCATCTGCTCCGATCGGTGGATTGGCTGGCTTTGTCTTGTTTATAGTTGAAATCATTTTTTTTCAATTTATCATATCACCTTACCAAAGAAATATTGCCTTTATTTTCTACCATCTCAGAAGTAGCGAGCCTGGCTTTGAGGTAGTACACAAAAACCGCTTCGTTCATTGGATCGCCTTTATAAGCGCCTTCCCAACCAATACTCTGGTCGGTGGTTTCAAATACTTTGTTTCCCCATCGGTCGTAGATAACAAAAGTGAGTTCAGTGATGCCATTACCCAACACATATAGGACATCGTTTTGACCATCGCTATTGGGAGAGAAGATATTGGGCACATATACATAAGGCGTGTTACAAGGCACTGAAGATGCCAGGATATCGATATTATCATTGGACCAACAACCATTGGAATCCGTTACGGTCACCGTATAACTTCCAGGTGTTAGCCCAGCAATGTCCTGAGAAACACTGAGCCCTGCATCATCCCATAGATAGGTATAAGGCGTTGCTGCACCAGTAATCGTCAAGTTAACCGAACCATCATTCTTACCCGAACAGCTTTCATCGACAGCGATTAGAGAGAGACCGGGGATATTATTGACAACGATATTCACGCTATCAGCATGACCACAATTTCCACCTATTGTATAAACAATTTCATGTACACCGTCGCCGGCTAATTGTGGATCAAAAATGCCGCTGTCTGAATCTGTGATACCCAAACCTGACCAAAGCCCCCCGGCATCCACAGCAATTAGAACGAACGGAGCGGTAACGGCGCAAACCGGATTCACAGGTGATATTGTTGCATCAGACACAAAATTGACGGTTACTGAAGTTGTATCAGTACTGCTACAATTACTGGTATCCGTAACGGTGACAAAGTAAACTCCTGAGGTGGCAACATTCAATGTTGGACCCACAGATCCGTCTTGCCACAAATAGGTTGCTCCAGGATTACCTGCATTTAGCGTAACGCTTCCGCCCATACAAAATGTAGAATCATTCCCTAGATCAACTTGTGGCAGCGCGTTAAGTGAAACTGTTGTGATGATCACACTATCACATCCCAGGGCGGTTGAGAATGTATCACTGAAAGTTCCTGCAGTGGTTACATAACTACCTCCAGGTAATTGCAAACTGTCGCCCAGGCATATAGCTACAGTGGAGGAAGCTGTATAGCTTAAATCTATTGAAACCGTGATCACTATAATGCTGTCACAGCCAGAAAAAGTGGTTAGTGAATCGGTATAAACGCCAGCCGCGTTGACATATGCTCCTCCGGGTAGCAAAACACTGTCTCCCTGACAAACGGAAACGGAGGAAGTAATTAGATAATTAAGATCTATTGTAACAGTAGTTGCAATTACACTGTCACAGCCTGATAATGCCATTAAGGAATCAGTGTAAATTCCTGCCGCACTAACATATGCACCGCCTGACAGCTGAACACTATCTCCAGGGCAGATCAGTGCCGACAATGAAATGAGGTACGTAGGGTTTACTGAGACCGTGGTATTAAATATACTATCACAACCGGAACTCGTGCTAAGTGTGTCGATATATACTCCCGCCGCTGCTGCGAAGCTCCCACCAGGAAGTTGGACACTGTCCCCTTGGCAAATAGATGTGGAGTTAATTATGATATAAATGGGATCGAGCGTAACAGTGGTATTAATGATGCTATCGCATCCCGAAACCGTACTCAAGGAATCAATATATCCGCCAGCTAAAGTTGCGTAGGATCCGCCCGGCAATTGAATGCTGTCACCCTGACAAATTGAAACAAAAGCAGCAACTGAATAATTGGAATTTATTGTAACCGTGATGGTAACAATGCTGTCACAGGAAACGGCGTTCAGCGTGTCTACGTAAACACCTGCTATCAATGCAAAAGTACCGCCGGGCAGTAGTAGACTGTCGCCCTGACAGATTGATGCGGAAGTATTGACAAAGTAAGCGGAATCAATGGTAACCGTAGTGTTAATTACACTATCACAACCGGAACTTGAACTCAATGTATCGGTAAAGGTTCCCGCTGCATTTACATATACTCCCCCAGGCAATTGCACGCTGTCCCCCAGGCAGATCGATGCAGTAGCTGAAATAACATAATTAGAATCTACTTCAATATAGGTAGTGTCCGCTCCAGCACATGAGCCCGCCGTAACATAAGTTACTTCATGTAACCCCACTCCCGCTACTAAAGGATCAAAAACACCGAGCAAGGTATCGGTTACTCCTGAGCCACCCCAGGTACCTCCGGAAATGGATGTGGTGAGGGCAACTGCAAGGCTATTATCGCAAAATGGACCAACTGAATCAATTACAGGTGGTGTAGGTGAAGAAAGTTCATAAATGAACTTAATGCCGCTACCACTACCGCCAATATAACCGGTGCTGCTTACATAAATGGATCTGACACCCGAAGTAATAGGGCTGTTGTCAGCCCAAATATAAGCTCCATTGGCATCGTACTTGGCCACAAAGGACTTGGTAGATCCTCCAGAAGAGAGGTTGGCAAATCCGGGGCCCGGGTCAAAATCAGATATTCCGTTATGGTTGCCCGTAATAAAAATTCCCCCGCACGGACCTATGGCAACACTTACAATTAACGTAACACCTCCTTCATTACCGGCGCCCCCGATTGCCTTCCCCCAAATGTAGCTTCCGTTCGTACTGTACTTCACTAAGGCAATGTCATCAGTTCCTCCAAAAGAGGTCAATAAGTTTACTCCAGATGGGTCAAAAGATTGAGTCCCTGAAAAGGGCGTAGTCGAATAAACGTTTCCGGCACCATCAACAGCTAGGTATTCTGGCCCTATCGATTGCTGAGTAGATTCGTCGTAATTGAAGGCCCATTGATAAACTCCATTGGAATCGTATTTGGCAATGTAGGTATCATATCCGCTTATTGCCGTTAACATGGCGGTTCCTACACCGGGGTCAAAATCAACTGTATTGTTGAATACTCCCTTTACGTATACATTGTTCGCGTCATCGGTTGCTATAGAATGGCCTTCATCTTGAGAGGTGCCACCCACTGAAAACGCCCAGATATTTTGACCGGTAATACCGTTGTACTTACCCACAAATACGTCTCTTGGAAATCCTACACCTCCGGGTGAAGTTAAGGTGGTACCTACGCCTAATGGATCTATGTTTCCAGTACCTGAATATCTGGCGGTCACCAACACATTTCCCATATTATCAATGGTAAGCCCATGACCCTGAGATGGCGCACTGATAGAGAACCCCCAAATAAGTGCACCTGCACTGCTGTACTTGGCAACAAACATATTGATATCCCCTCCTGCACTGGTGACGGTGGTTACCCCAACGCCAGGATCTAAGTCCATTGTGCCAAAAAACTGACCGACTACATATATATTTTGGTTTGAATCAAGATCTATAGACTCTATTTCCGCTGCGGGGATGGAGGAGATTAGGGAAAAACTCCAAACAATACTTCCTCCTGGTTTTCTCTTTTCCAGATAGTTCACATCGACAGCGGTCCTTCCACAATAGTAAACATCTCCAGCAGTGTCCACCACTACATCGTGATATTGCCCCGCAATAGCCTGGTCCCATTTTAAAATCTGAGACTTTGCTGAGGTTATCAGGGTTATTAAAATGAGCGTACCTATAATTCTCTTCATATTTTATCCTCTTGTTCGGATCCAGCAGTTATCCATTGTTGGTCCCCAAATCATTATTTATTTATCCCTCGATCTGCGCTTTCATCATTAAGTATTCAAAGGAATGAAGGGCCTTGTCTGGATTTCTTTGACCCCAATGGGTTGGGGTTGATGAATCGCAATGAAATCTCAACACCTCCACGGCCTCTGCTTACTGCAGATAAACCAGATACATTAATGTCATAAGATATGCCCAAGGCAAAGTTTGTTATCTCAAATAATATTGATGGAATGAATGAATCACCGTTGCGATAATATCCACCCAAAGACAGTGCACTTTCATTGATATATCCTGTGTAYYTRGAKGCTTCTTTGAGRCGGTATCTTACCATKGTYCCAACATTGARTTCKGTRGATGGCCCTTGTTTGAAAAAYAAWACSSWWGGACGAAAWGACAARTTGGTGTTTTCAATASCTATKTGGCCRTCTGCATGAAGWACAAGTTTGTTATAAAGCTGCTCTCCACYSGACCCWATAAATTCTTGTGGGGGATTGTTGAGGTGATACAGTGCGACTCCTGTATTGGTAATGATTTGKTCACTTAWTTGATAATTCCAGTTGAGCCCSRCWGAGAAATCYCCATAWGTWAASGGACTRAAATCAMYCRYTTCKCCSGAWGCRRTAKWSGGMTYRWRSACGCCTTGMTCAAATTGRTTRCCCCACYTTARWGAKGTGCTRTTCAGGCTTCTTTGCGCAAAACCGCCTTGYAACCCKGCYGAAATCCTATKGGAYKCRTCAAYAGCAACAACKCCGGCWAGRGATARWKTRAACTGAGTGGTTCCAAATTGTGTRTCMCCSGCTTTGTCATTAARMGCAAAAAAYCCGATSCCTARATRRCTATGATCCCATTTCTTTTTYARGACCGACATRTCGTAAGACAGCGCGTAGGTTTTATAAGGAACTCCTACGCTTTTCCACTGGTTCTTATAATTGAGATGGGCCCTGATATCTCCATCAAATACACCGGTCAAAGCAGGATTGATTAACAAGGGAGTTTGTAAAAACTGGGAAAAATGAACGTCCTGGGCCAATGCGGTAAATGGCTTAAGGCCAACATACCAAAGGTTGATCAAGAAAGTGAAGATAATTAAGGTCTTTTGCATCGTATTTTTCTTAATGAACAAGGCGCTCAGCGAAATCCGGTGTAGGACCACCTTTTCTTAAAAAATCAGGTTTGTTATGAACAAATAATAGCTCTGAAATTAATCCCGTAGACAGACTATTTACTCCTTGCAGATACAGGGCACTTATAATACTATCACCTCCGATTGTTCTGTCATCCATCTCAATCCTGTTGCTGTCCAATTGATTGCTCATAATAGGAACACTATTTATCACCGCACCAGGGTAATATTTCCATGTTTTAAAATTTCCTTTCCATCTGTAAAGGCACCCTCTATGTAATAAACAAAGACCGATGGATTCATTGGGCTGCCCCTAAACGTACCATCCCAACCTTGGCTGACTTCCCGGCTTTCAAATACCTTCTCGCCCCAGCGGTCATAGATCATGAATAGTATCCAGTCTACTCCTTCTTCTGAAACCAATAGGACATCGTTCTGACCATCGCTATTAGGAGAGAAAATATTGGGAACTCCTATAGCAAAATCCTGGGAGACCGTAATCAAAACAGAGTCTGTATTTGAACAACCATTGACATCTGTTCCTGATACAGAATAGAGGGTAGTTGCAATTGGTGAAGCAGTTGGGTTTGAGCTGAAGGGGTCATCCAGACTTCCCGCCGGAGTCCAGATATATTCAACCCCTCCATTTGCGCTCAATCCCACGCTTTCACCCTGAATGATACTCGCAATATCAGGCAGGGCAGTAATGATCGGTATACTATTCACATTTATCGTAAAGGCAACTGAATCCGTCACTGGACAACCTGGGTTTGAGACCTCCACAGAATATGTCATGGTACTCAGCGGCGTAATTGTGATGGAGAAGTTTGTATCACCGGTACTCCATTGGTAATTACTGCCACCTGAAGCTGTTAATAGAACGCTTGAGCCAATACAAATACTAGTGTCTCCTGCAATTGTAGCACTTGGTGAAGGCTGAACACTTAATGTGGTTTCAATGATACTGTCACATCCAGTTGTGGTAATGAGCGTATCGTAATAGGTACCGGCAATTGATGCATAAGTGCCGCCCAGTAGTTGTAAACTGTCTCCCTGACATATGCTTATTGCTACACTGACCAACAAAACACTTTCAACCGTTACAGTAATGGCAATAACACTGTCGCACCCTGTAATGGAGGTGAGGGTATCAAAGCTAGTTCCCGCTGTGGACGCATAACTACCGCCGGGTAGTTGCACACTATCTCCCTGGCAGATCGATGCGGACGCTGGAGTTAGGTAGGCCGAATCCACAGTGACGGTAGTAGCAACTACACTGTCACATCCTGAAGTTGTAGTTAACGTATCGTTAAAGGTTCCGGCTGTGGTTGCATAAGAGCCACCAGGTAATTGCACACTATCTCCCTGGCAGATGGACACTGTTGCACCGGTGCCATAACTGGGGTTGACAATTATAACAATCGTATCCTTCAAACTCAGACTGCCGGTACCACTATCGTATACGCTTAACGAATAGGCCATCCCAGCTGACACATTGCTCAACAGAGGATTTGCAATAGTTGAATCATTTAATCCAGCTCCTGGAGTCCACATATAAGCATAAGGACCTATTCCCCCGATGAGTGAAGCTTGCAATTGCACGTCCACTCCAGAACAAACGGTTGTATCATTTCCTGCATCCACAACGACAACTTCTTCAGACAACGCAAAAGGATCTGGGGAAAAATCATTCCACGCAAGTTTAGTTACGCTGGTAGGAGTTGCAGATACTACACCCGAATTTTCCCATTCAGTTTCCCAATGTACCATCTCAGATCCCGGTTCCAGGCCATCTTTAAAGATGGTTAAGTCAGCAGGTGAAGTGCCTGTGGTTCTGTTAATCCTGTGATACCAGTTTGCGTTAACAGGGCCAATTCCAGGCTGTTTGTTGGAAGTGTTATAGCCCTCTGTCGATGGATCCACATTGGCCATTCTCACAGTGAAGGTGTGGGGAGCCGCTGAGGTAGGGGTTATCTCCACTGGTCGATACCTGAGCGTACCAATAGATGAGCCCACTGGAAATAAGTAGGGGATGCTCATTCCGGTACTTCTCGATAGGCTTCCTGGCCCCTGACTACTTACAAACCCGCTAGTGCGTGTTATTGCGGAGGTATCCGAATAGGTGATAAACAAGGTGTTTGAATCAGTAGCCATCTCAAGATCATTCAATGCCAATACGCCCGTAACTGTTGCATCTAATGTTACGGTCTTAATGCCGGTACCCTGGGTGTTTAGGTTATTAAAAGTGGTGGAGACGCTTCCTGTAATTAATTGACTGGGGCCGGTAAGGTATACAGTGCCTACAGTATCCAAATAAGAACCATGGTTGATCCAATCCCCATCTAGTTCAATATCTCCGTTATTTTCTGTACCACCGGTTGTGTCATTTGTAAAATTTCCACCTATGAAGAGCATAGTGCCCGAGGTAACATGTAAGGTGCCTTTATTCAGGGCGTCTTGGGCATTGGATACGGCACACCAGCTCATCATTCCCAACAGCATGAGGCATCGGCAGATACTTACTTGCATCCCCGATATGACTATGCTCATCTTTATTGGTAGGTTTCCCCTTAATAATAGCATGCGAAACCTATACCCCACCTGATATGTAAATAGCTCTGTCTGCATATTTACTCCCCTGTTCTTATACCAAGCATGGCTCTTATCTCCGCCAATTCCAATTCTATGCTCGTATTTTGCACTTTTAAGGCGTCAATTTCTTCAACTTTAAGCTTCAATGCGTCGTTTTCCGCTTTGAGCTCTTTAATTGCATTTACATAAGCTACGAGTACCGCATGCATATTGAGATTTAAGTAGCCATCAGCATCGGTCCCCACCGCTTCGGGAAATATTTTTTGTACCTCTTGAGCGCTGAAACCCACGTTTTGGGTGTTTAGGACTTCCTCTGTAAACTTCCGCTCCCCTACATTGATATAGCGATAGTTAATTGGCTCCAATTGAAGAATTTCTTTGAGCCCTTTTGTGTAACTACCTTCAATATTTTTAAGGCGTTCATCAGAAGCAATAGTCCAGGTACTGGTAGCCGGTTTGCGGCCTTGATCCAATGAAAGTTCCAATTGACCGCCAGGTGTAGTCGTTCCAATGCCGACATTTCCAGCATCATCAATCACCATTCTTGTCGCTGTTGGGCTTCCTGTTCCAAATCCCAACCCCCGACTTGTACTTACACCGTCAATGCCGAAGTCGATGAACGCTTGTAATGTAATATCCTCTTTCTTTTGAATTCGAAAATTTGTTCCAGTCCAATCCGTTCCAGCCGTATGTCGTCTCAGCTTAGTTTGCAGAAAGTTGCCATTGGTACTGTTGGAGTGTGCTGTGGAAATCACTACCTCATCTCCTGCAGCTGTTCCAATATCAGCCACCTTTACATGTAGTTGAGACACAGGATTACTGATCCCGATACCGACTTTGCCATCTGGTTGAATAGTCAACCTTGAAGCATCCTGAGTTCTCAGTGTCAACATGTCACCATCCCTTGTCATGGCGACTCCACTACCAGTTGTAGTATTGTCTTTTAAGAGCAGAACGGCGAATCTATCTGTGCTCTCCAAGTTCAACACATTGTTCTTAATTCCAGAATTTATATGGACATGCGTGCCTGGAGTTGTCGTACCAATGCCTACGTTACCAGATTGGCTTAGGTACATCCATGTTCGATCATACGCACCAGCGAACCACCGATCAAATGCCAAACCTCCATTACCCCCAGAGGCTATGTGGGCAATAACAGATGAAATATTATTCGTCGCGCTTAAGCCTGCATTTGGGTGGGTACCTGCGGTGCCGTATCGTCCGATCAATGTTCCCGAGCTGCCCACAAAAGCGGGGGCACCGGTTACACTAATTGCACCCCCAACTTCCAATTTATGCAAGGGATCGGTTGCTCCAATCCCCACATCTCCATCGTTTTGAACGATCATGTGCTGCGTCGCAGAGGAAGTACCGGCACCCGATCCCATGCGAATATGGCCAGCGTTTGTACCATCAGCATCGGAGTTGATGTACAAGGACGTCTCTGCAGCAATTACACCACCAGAGGCCATAAGAATATCAGGGGTGGTGGCCACATTGTTTGCATTACTCAATTTTACCGCCTCAATGGACCCATTACCGATAGAAAGGGTCGCTGAGGGAGTACTGGTGCCAATGCCCACATTGCCGGCTGATGTAACCCGCATTCTCTCCTTATTATTGGTATAAATGGCAAGATCCTGCGCATCGGTAGTACCCAGAAAGTTGGTACCTACAGTGGTTCCTGCGTTGCCGGCCAAGTCCCATCCTCCGAAGGTGCTTCCCGAGAAGAAACGCACCCAATTGGGCACGCCAGGAGAACCGGCATTGTAATAATAACCTGGAGCATTATCAATCTGATAAATCAATAACCCAGTAGCAGGCAACGTGATGGCGTTGCGCTGCACAAGTGTCATTTTAGATATCAATAGTCCCTTTTGGGTATCTACCATGTGCAATATCGCTGATGGATCAGGCGCATTGGTCCCGATGCCGATCTGGCCTTGAACCTTACTAAGCAGGAGTAACGACAGCACGCATGTTATCACTAATACTCTAACCAGCAATGGGTTCACAGCGCTCGCGTACATTTTCGCGATACTTGACCCCGTGGTTCGGTAATCCTGCTCCATAAGAGGACCTGGATTTTCCGGCTTAGCGTCTATCAAATAAATGGCCTGCCCCTGTGACATGCAGATTGAGGTATTTTCTGCACTTACTCCATCTGATTGCTGGAAAAATTTAGCTATTAAATTCAAGCATGTCATCGTCATTGGCTATCTCTACAAATGCTTTGTTCCAGGTGCGCATAATCTTCCTAAGATGCTACACAAAGGTCAGGGGTGAAAATCCAAAAACAGTATAGGTTTTGAGAATTTCTGGATAAGTTCGACAAGATGTACGTTGGATTTTAGTCGCTATTCAGTATGGATTACAGCATGTCTTCTTATTTTGGCTTAGGCTGATTTCGCCAAGTGCGGAATGGATGCGCCAAGAACGCAAAGGTAAAAGTAGATTGATAATTCATCGCGTTCCTTGCACCTCCCTTGAGTCCCTAGCGATTAAACTGGAAATTAAAGTACTCTAGAATTCCTCTGAACGGGGGGTGACTTTAGATTTAAAAAGCTTCAGCTTACAACGTCATCTTCAACTAAATCCAAATCAACATATTATCACCCGATTGCCCTGGCTAGTGTCGGGTCAACCATACTTTAGCGGAACCAAGTTTCGATCTTTTCCATTTTCAGTTTACCTTAAAAGCCCATGTCCTTTGGGCGTGGTCATGTTCTGGCGGCTATGCCTTATTGTTTGTTATTTACTATGCTATGAACAATTGAATAATAGAACTATTGAACAGTAGAATGAAGAAATTTATTAATCGATCGGATACAAATAGTTCATTCATAAATCGTGATTCAAATGTTCAGTTGTTCCAATGTTCAAAAGCCCCCTTGCGCCACCGCACACTGTCGCTGAAGCTTTAGGCGCCTATAGCTTTAGCCTGCGGTTGGGGCCAACTCAAAGCCACCTTCTTAGAAGGTGCGTTTTTTACTTTTTTCCGAGCCGGTCCATTAACTCAACTGCAGGAACATAGGAGGGATTTCGAAGTAAAATTTTCCGTAATTCCCTATAGGCCTCTTCCTCTTTCCCCAACACTACTAACAAGCGTGCCTGGTAAAAACAGGCGACTTCATTCTTACTATCGGCTGCACAAGCCCGGGTAAAATAGGTCAGTTGTAGCAGCGTGTCTTTCTGTGCGAGGCCTTTCTTGAGCAATGTTTCACCTCTATATTTCCTGTCTTCCATGTGCCAATCACCAAGTGGTAATTTTGAGCAGTTCAATATATCCAGCAGGTTTATCGAATCCGGAAAAATGAGCATTGCCTGATAAGCCGCTTGGAATTGCTCTTTTGCCAGCCTCTCCCGAGAAAAAACAACTTCTCCGTTCAGTGGGTCCATGATGGTGAAAGTCGTGTCAACGGGGTTAAAACCTGTACTAACCACCGTGTGCTTTACACCGGAATACAGGGCTATTATTGGAGGTATGCCATTTGTCAACAACTGAGAGAGGTGATGGGTCCCTATGGAGCAAACAATGCTTTGAAATCCAAAAGCGTTGAGCCATTCCTGCATTTCAAAGAAAGTAACACCACTTTTGCCTATATAGGGCTTAGTAGAAACCTCTCCGTATGTAATCTCAGCACCCCAGAATTGTAAGACAGCGGTAGCTGCGGCGGGAAGGCAAGTAACCGGATGGGGTTGACGAATTACCGGCACCTCAAGATGCTGCGCACTTAAGTGGGTTGTACAATACAGCAAGACACAAATCTGCTTGATAATGCACATGTTCTCTTATTTAAGTATTCATTTATAAACACCCCATGTGTCACTCATAGTGACTCTCTAACACCTCGTAACTGGAATATCTAAAAATTCTTCTCGCTTTATCCGGGTCTTTTAACTGATCACAGCCTCTAGGGAATCCTATTTGTTTATAATAACTGCCAGTAAATCGAATTACATCCATATGAATGCCTAAGCTATCCGGCAACGTGACAAGTGTAGCTAACGAACGCAACGGCATGTTTGAAGCAAGTCTCCTGTTCCCGCTCCCTGGATCGCATCCGAAAAGCGAACCAATGAATACCTACCGCTTGTACTTCCGGGCCCGGCTACTCCTGTCCAAACCAGTCCAGTACTTGTATTACCGGGTGCAACAGGAATCAGATTGACGAGTTCAACTGTGGTAGCAACACGCCAATCGCTCTCTCCATTGAATGTTAGATTGGAGCAATTTGTTGCACATGTTATCAGATTCTGTGTGACCCCACAGCCAGTTCCTACACAAGGGTTCCCAGCACCATCTATCTCATTGGTAATTTCGGTGGGTATCCCGCCGCCGCCGCTGGCTGCCTGCCATACAGGCGGCAAACCGGTGCCCTGGCTAGTGAGCACCTGCCCGCTGGTACCGGCATTGCCTCCTGGCATCAATGCAGCGCTAAATTGCACATCTCCCACCACATCCAATTCTTGAGCGGGTGTTGCGGTGCCAATGCCGACGTTGCCGTTGTCTTTAATGGTCATTCTTATACCCAATGAATTGTCAACCACCGTCCAGAATCTCAAATCAGAATTTATTGAACCAGATGTATGATCTGTTAATTTCGCCTGTATACCAGCCCATCGTCCGCCTGGGTCTGATCCGAAAAGAATACTGGCTTCCGTATTATTGGTAGCACTGCTGTTTTTAATATACAGAGAAGAAGCAAACTGAAGATCTGAGATGGAGCTGTTATTGAACTGAACTTGCAATTTGGCTGTTGGGCTCGTTGTGCCTATGCCGACGTTGCCGTTTTGTTCTATAGAAAAGATATTCCCCTGCCCCGCTCGATATATTTCAAAGTCAAGACCTGTATTAGTGGTGCTCAAGAACCAATCATTCGCCCCAGCAGTCAACTTGATGTCCGTGGCAGCCCCACCTGCAACAGACAGAATACCGCTAATATCTAATTTTGATCCTGGACTTGTCGTCCCAATACCCACATTACCTGAGGGCGTAATAGACAATTTATCGGTAGTACCCGGAACAACAAGTCCTGTCCAAATCGAAAAATTATCATTTGTTTCGTCAACCCCAACATTCCAGTCGGTGCCAATACCAGGATTGACTTCATATCGAGTCCAAACATCACTGTTAGAGGCTTGTATTGAAAATCTTTCCGAGCTTCCAATATTTCGTTCAAACAAAGCAAGTGTATTTCCTGAGTTTCCTCCCTTCACATACAAAGCAATTGAAAGATTATCTTGATCAACTTCCAGCTTTGCCACAGGGGCAGTCGTCCCGATCCCGACGTTGCCCCCCGATTGCACTCTAAGTCGTTCTGCATTGTTGGTATAAACTGCAAAATCCTGAGCATCGGTAGTGCCCAAGAAGTTAGTTCCTACAGTGGTTCCAGCATCACCGGTGGTAGACCAGCCACCACCTCCACCACTTCCTGTGAGAAAAGAGATCCACGCAGCACCATCCCAGTAGTAATATCCAGGGGTATTATCCGTTTGAAAAACTAGTTCACTGGTAACAGGGGTAACAATTGCATTTCGTTGCACCAGGGTGACCCTGGGAATGAGTATTCCTGAGGTTGTTCCTGATACATCCAACTTTGCTGAAGGGGTGGCGGTGCCAATGCCGATGTCGCCAGTGACTTTGATAACCAGCAAATCATCGATAGCTGCTCCAGGTGTTCCCCCTGCAGAAAACTTGATGGTATTCGCATCCGTAGCAGACAGCCAAAATCGGTTACCGCCGGCTTCTTGAACCGCCAACCCGTTATTTCCAACTACGGCACTTTGAGACAGGATACGGCCATCAATGTGGAGTTTGTCAATTGGGCTTACCGTGCCAATGCCTACATTGCCTGTTGAGGCGATACGCATATGTTCCGCAATGGCCCCACTGCCACCTGCATAACCCGTTGAAAACCGAATCATGGTTGCGTTATCCGTTACAGAAAAGGCTGATTCAGAT
>JAESRW010000194.1 GCA_016764395.1 Flavobacteriales bacterium | reverse complement strand
TAACGATCGGTGGAACGTCGATGCTGCTTTGGAATATTTCTAATGGTACCTGTCCGAGTTCTATGGACACGGTGTCAATTACCAGCAACCCAATGGCGACGGCCAATGCAGGCTTGGATGCGAGCATTTGTGATGGGGGCAGCTACATGCTGTCTGGCGCATTTGGAGGAAGCGCTTCCAGTATCATGTGGACAACCTCTGGGGCGGGAACATTTGACGATCCAACATTTTTAACGGCCATCTATACTCCAGCTCCTGCCGATATATTAGCTGGATCTGTCCTCTTGACCATCACAACGGACGATCCTTTAGGTCCATGTTTAGCGGTAAGTGACACCATGCTGCTCACCATTAATCAGATATCCTCCACTTCCACCGGTACTGCAGCATCGTGTAATGGTACTTGTGATGGAGATGCAACTGTTATTCCATCCGGAGGAACGCTACCTTACACCTATTTGTGGGATGATCCTGGTTTTCAATCTACAGCAACAGCGATCGGGCTTTGCGCAGGACAGTACAATGTTACCATAACGGATTCTAGCGGATGTACAGCCGTGGATTCATTTACAGTAACTGAACCTGGAGCAATGTTCTTAGCGGCATCGTCTATGAACGCAACATGCGGCAATCCTGATGGGCAGGCGTCCGTGATGGTCACCGGTGGTTCGCCTCCCTATCTTTTCTCATGGAATGACCCGGCCCTACAAACCACTGATACAGCCATCGCACTGTTCGCAGGTGTTTACACCGTTCAGGTAACTGACAATTCCGGATGCATCGATTCCGTGACAGCTAACGTAAATGACCTCGGCGCACCTACAGCCATGCTCACTGATAGTACGGATATCGCTTGTAATGGTGATAGTACTGGTAATGCAACGGTGGTGGCAACCGGAGGCTCACCTCCTTACAGCTATTTATGGAGTGACGCAGGCGCACAAACCAATACCATGGCTACATCATTGGCAGCGGGCGTTTATAGCGTAACAGTAACTGACAACCTCGGATGCGCTGCTTCGGCTTCAGTTACATTAATAGAACCCCTTGCATTGTTCGCATCTATTACCGCAAGTACCAATGTCAACTGTAATGCGTCGTGCAACGGTGATGCAACCGTCTACGTATCAGGCGGAACAGGTGCATATGCGTATCTGTGGAATGATCCAGGATTACAGACCAATGCAACGGCCGTGGGCTTGTGCGCCGGCACTTATAGTGTTGCTGTAACAGATTCATTGGGTTGCACTTCAACAGACAGTATCACGATTACTGAACCTCCTGCTCTGGTTACAGCAACAGTTGGAACAAATGCCAATTGCAACGGATCCTGTGATGGATCTGCTTCTACAGCGCCTTCTGGGGGTACTGGTCCGTATGCCTACTTGTGGAGTAATTCTACCACAACTAATTCGATCACTGGCCTCTGTGCAGGAATTTATACAGTTAATATTTCCGATGCCAATGGTTGTTCTACAAACGATACAGTTATCATCTCTGAACCTCCTGCTATCACTACAATCACCTCCGGTATAGATGCTTCTTGCAACGGTACTTGTGATGGCTCCGCATCTACCGGACCTTCAGGAGGTACAGGTCCTTACGCCTACCTATGGAATAACGCATCAACGTCGTCTTCAACCCTCAGCCTATGCGCTGGGGTATACACGGTTACGATTACAGATGCGGGCGGCTGTACCTTAATTGACAGTACGATAATTAGTGAACAAACTGCTTTGGTATTGACAACTGCTTCGGTCAACTCAACTTGTGGAAGCTCCAATGGCCTGGCTTCCGTGTCCGTAACAGGTGGTACTGCACCTTACCTTTACGTTTGGGATGACCTCGGTTCGCAAACCGGCGATATAGCGACATTCCTGTTCTCAGGGCCTTTTAACGTTATAGTAACTGACAATGCAGGTTGTTCAGATTCAGCTTCAGTAGTGGTCAATGACACCGGTGGACCTATATTAAACATGACCGACAGCACGGATATAACTTGTTTTGGTGGAGCAGATGGTTCTGCAACCGTTACGGCTTCTGGTGGTACGCTCCCCTATACCTATCTGTGGGATGATCCGGGTCTTCAGTCCAATGCGATAGCGGTTGGCCTATTTGCTGGATCCTATACGGTGGCAGTGAGTGACTCCAACGGCTGCTCTTCTGGAGTCTCTGTTGCGCTTTCCGAACCAACTCTTTTAAATGTATTGATCAGTGCAAGCACGGACCCGAGCTGTGGAGGTAGTTGTGATGGAACAGCTACAGTGACAGCCAGTGGCGGATCTGGCTCCTTCGTATATTTATGGGATGATCCAGGTGCGCAGACCACCGCAACCGCTATTGCACTTTGCGCAGGCACCTATACGGTGCAAGTGACCGACTCGAATGGATGTACCGGGAGTGACAGCATCACGATAATTGATCCCGCTGGTTTAGTTACGACATCCAGTTCAACTGCAGTGAGCTGTTTTGGTTCATGTGATGGAAYAGCTTCAACCAGTCCTTCTGGAGGAACAGGAGTCTATAACTATTCCTGGTCCAACGGAGGAAACTCAGCGGTTATCTCAGCGCTATGTGCCGGTACTTATACCGTGGTAATATCGGATTCATTTGGATGCTCTACCAATGACACTACCATTGTCACAGAGCCTTCTCCTATTGTTCTTTCAACCACTTCAATYGATGCATCTTGTGGTAATCCCGATGGCAATGCGACTGTTAAYACCTCTGGCGGAACAGGGCCGTAYAACTACATGTGGGATGACCCAGGAGCGCAAACGAATGCTACTGCTAATAGTTTGACAGCGGGAAGTTATTCCGTTGTAGTAACTGATGCCATGGGTTGCTCAGACACCGCAGGCGCTATAGTGAATGACGCAGGAGCACCAACAGCTACAATGACCGACAGTGTTGATGTATCATGTAATGGCGGARCGGATGGAAGTGCTACCGTAGCAGCAACTGGAGGAACGGCACCTTACACCTATTCATGGGATGATCCCGGTGCGCAAACAAATGCGCAAGCGCTCGGTTTGTCTAGCGGAGTTTATACGGTACTGATTGCTGATGCGTTGGGCTGTACTACGGGTTTATCAGTGACGATCTCGGAACCTGCCGCGCTGTTACCATCGGTAACTGGAACCAGTGTGACAGGTTGCTCCAACAACGATGGAACGGCTGACGCAACCGTTTCTGGTGGTGTACCACCATATCTATATAGCTGGTCAAGTGGAGATACGACTCAAAATGTTAGTGGGCTCGTAGCTGGCACGCATACTGTTACCATTCTTGACGCCAACAGTTGTTCTACTGTTGATTCTATAACACTAGGACAAATTCCCACATTAACAGTAACGATCTCTGGAACGAATGTTACCTCATGTGGGTTATCTGACGGTACGTCAACAGTTGCAACTACCGGAGGTGCAGCGCCAATATCCATATCTTGGTCAACAGGCGATACCACTTTATCGGTTAGCGGATTAGGAGCAGGATTAGTTTCGGTTCAAGTAATGGATACAACGGGTTGCCTTGCATCAACCAACCTACTCATTACAGAACCTCCGGCTCTAACAACCAGCATTGTAGGGACCAACCTTTCATCGTGTGGGGCTGGAGATGGAGCGGCAGACCTTACTGTTGCTGGGGGAAATACTCCTTTTAACTATATCTGGTCCACCGGTGACACCACTGAGGATGTAAACGGTTTACCTTCAGGTATGCATTCCGTTACAATGATTGACGCTAATGGCTGCACTGCAAGTGAGTCGGTCACCTTAACGGAGCCGGCTGCATTTACCACGAGTGTAACTGGTACAGATGCTACCTGTAATTTAGGTACCGACGGGTTTGCGAATTTAACAACCACAGGTGGCGTTGCGCCTTTTGACTATAACTGGTCCAATGGAGATTTGCTTGAGGATATTGGAGGATTGACCGCAGGTCTTTATACTGTGAATATTACAGACGCAAACGGATGCTCGGCTTCTGATTCCGTAGTAATCAGTGAGCCATCTGCAGCGGTGCTCACCTTCACGGTTCAAGATGCAAGCGGTTGCGGAACTACTGATGGTACGGCCTCGGTATCTATTGCCGGTGGTACTGCTCCGTTTGGCTATGTTTGGTCGAATGGTGACACATTGAGTTCTGCCGCAGCTTTGGGACCTGGAACGCATCACTTGACCTTAACGGATGCCAGTGAGTGTATCATTTATGGCACTTTCAATATCAATGCGGTTACCGGGCCCAGTGTTACCGTTGACAACGTTACAAATGTAACTTGTGCTGGTGCAGCCGATGGTTCAATTGACGTCACGGTAACCGGTGGAAATCTTCCCTATACTTTCACCTGGACGCATGGCGCGCTAACTGAAGATGTGTTTGGCTTGCAGGGAACTTTCTACGAGTTAACGGTGACTGATACGCTGGGCTGTGTCGCCTCTGCTAGCGCTACTGTTAATGAACCATCTCCAATCAACGTGCAAGTATTTATCACGGATGCGAGCTGTAATGCAGCAGATGGTGATGCGGAAGTTTTCGTAGCAGGTGGAGTTGCACCCTACTCTTATCAATGGTCAACTTTTGGTACCACAACATCTCAGTCAGGATTAAATGCAGGTTCCTATACCGTGAATATTACAGACGCCAACGGTTGTGAGGCGTTAAGGAACTTAGCAATCAATAGCTTGGGTGGACCAACCATTACTTTGGATTCCATTAAACATGTAAACTGTGATAGCACAAGCAATGGCTTGCTGGAACTTTCAGTCAATGGAGGAAATGCGCCCTATAGTTATACCTGGTCAACTGGTGATACCACCGAAGACTTGTATAATTTGATCGATACAACGTATAGCATTGTGGTGTCTGATGTCAATGGATGTTCTGCAGCTGATAACTTTCAGATCCTCTACCAAGCACCTCAGGAAGTAAAGATCTGCATCATAACTGTGGACAGTGCGACAGGCAAGAACATGATTGTATGGGAAAAACCAACGGGGCCATCCAGCATTGAAAACTATTTTGTGTACAAAGAACACACTCAGGCAGGGGTATACTTCCTGTTAGGGGTTGTACCGTTTGATAGCTTGAGTGTTTTCGTGGACGTACTTTCGGACCCCGGCCAACGATCCTGGAGATACAAGATCACAGCGGGAGACTCCTGTCTTTCTGGTACTGAAGGTGAGCTAAGCCCCTTGCACAAGACCATACACCTAACAATCAACCAAGGGTTGAATGGAGAGATCAACTTGGCCTGGGATAAATATGACGGATTCTTTATTAGCACCTATGTTATTTCAAGAGGTACCACAATGGCTAACCTGGATTCAATCGGTACAGTGCCCAGTTCGGCCAACTCCTTTACAGATGTGAATCCACCGGTGGGAAGTTCGCTTTTTTATCAGGTAGCTGCCATTCATCCTCAGGGCTGCTTGGCTGATAAGACTAAGAATTTCAACTCATCCAAGTCTAATACCTCGGCCATATCTCCGAGCGCTGCAATGAGCATCGATGTTACGGGACAGGATGTTTCATTTGGCAATTGTGATGGTGTAGCTACTGCAACTGTTCTAGCAGGAGGTCAACAACCATTCACATACCTATGGAATGATCCAAGTGCTCAAACAACGGCGTCGGCTACAGGTTTGTGTATAGGAAACTATAGTGTATTGATCACAGATGCAATTGGTGATACGATTTCTGGAAACGCGTCAATCGGAACGCTACCAGGTGTATTGGAGCTAACCGCTGGAGAGTCGATCAGCGCATTCCCCAATCCATATACGGGTCAAACCACCATTACGTACAGTCTGTTAAAAGACACGTATATATCGGTACAAGTATATGACGTACTGGGAAAACGAGTTGCCGTATTGGCTGATGAGTCTCAGCAGGCGGGCACATATAGCTATGTATTTGGATCTGAAAGTGGCCAGAATCCAAACGGCGTATATTTCGTGAAAGTGCTGGCGAACAACAAGCTCTATACAAAGAGGATTGTAGAGCTAAAATAAACGTTCTTCCTAAAACGCCCCCATTGTTGTGAAGACTTTGGGGGCCTTTTTATGAAGTGTATCGATCGCTAAATCTCGACTTTTGGAGAAGGCATCAAGAGACGAAGGTGAGTACTGCCATCCTTGCCGAACCCGTTCAATCCAGGAACAGGGCACTCAATTCCTCTTTGAGTTGCTCAACTGGCAGCCCAATAACATTGGTATACGACCCGACGAGTATCTTAATGGGTAGCGGCCCGATTTGGTCTCCATTTTCTGATAGGCAGTCTTGAATTCCATAAGCACCAGCTTTGTCAAGAGGTTCGTACTTACGCACGTATCCAGCGATAACTTCTTTACTCAGGCTTCCAAACTCCACGGTAGTATCTGAAACAAAGGAATGGGTAACACCCTTGTGCCGGACCGAAACGCCCGTGTACACATGATGAACATTTCCGGAGAGCTCCGCTAACATTCTTTGCGCATCAGATGCAGATTTTGGTTTTTCGTAAATCTCATTATTCATCCATACGATGGTATCCGCCGTTATCAAAAGCTCATTTGCTCCCTGCTTAGTGTAGGCGACTGACTTCAACTGACTCAAGTAAATAGCAATCTCCCCTCCTTGTAAATGGCTTGGGAATATTTCGTTACAATCCTCAATTCTCACCTCAAAATCAGAGACGATGGAGCCAAGCAGCTCGGACCTACGTGGGGATTTGGATCCCAATACAACGTTGATGGCCCCAGATTTCACTTTAGTTAAGAAGGTCATGGAGCAAAAATTAATGCAAAAGTTCTTCTAACACAGACATTTGATTCTTGAGAACTATGGTAAACATTATTCCAATAACCATGATAAACTTCATCACTTCGCTAATCAGGTGATAAGTCTTTTTCGAATTATTATTGAGTAGTTTAACCGTGATAAATACCAGCGGAATTTGAACCAATACTACAAAATAGAAGAAGACTAGCAGATTAAAGCTAAATATGATCTGAACATAGGCCAGCAGTATCATAGTCGTTAAAATCAGTACCACGATAACAGTCTTCGTATTCCTAATTCCGAATACTATAGGAAGTGTTTTGCTGCCAACGAATAGATCACCTTTGATATCTTCCATATCTTTGACAATCTCTCGAATTAGATTGGTTAAAAAGGCAAATAGGGCAAAACCAGCTGTATAAAATAAAACAAGGCCAATGACGGGCCAATTGGCAACGGCCAACTCATAGTTTGTTCTGATGATCGGAGGTAATTCGAATGCAATTACGACCAACGGAACACAAGACGTTAACAAGCTTATCACGAAGTTTCCTATAACCGGTTGATGCTTAAAATCGGTGGAATAGAACCAAAGCAGCGTAGCGTATCCTATGTTGACTAAAACCAGCCAATAGACGCCAACTTTATAGGCAACATAAGCTCCGAGCAATATCCCCAAACTGTTCACAACCACGTGAAGCACCATGGCCACGCGGCGCTTAATGGTCTTTCCGACTACGTTCCTCAACCGCTCATTTTTACGGTCAACCTTGGTATCGAAATAGTCGTTGATAATATAGCCGCCACTTCCAACTAAGATCATTGAAAGGACCAGAATAAAGAAATCGAAATCGGATAAAAAGGGAAACAAGCCCTGTGATGCCAAGAGCGGAAGCACCACGAAGTACCTGATCAAATATTGAGTCAGCCCAATGATAAGGAGGTTCTTTACCCGTATTAGCTTTAGATAATCCAGCACTTATGTATTGCTTATAATCAAATCAGTAACAAGCTTGTATAGTCGCTGATAGTCAGTGTTTGAGCTGAGGTACTCCAAATGATTATTGATAATTTTATGGTCACCACGAGCCGCAGGGCCTGTCTGGGTGGCAGCGGGCCCTCTTGAATCAATCTTGCCAACTGTTTCTACAATTAGCGGTTTCAAGATATCAAATGACATATTGCGATCTTTCAAAATATTCTCTGCCACCCCATAAAAATAGTTGGTAAAGTTGCAGGCGAAAACAGCAGCGACATGTAAAGTTTTTCTTTGAGGCGAACTAATTTCATAAACATTGTCTGCACCAACAATAGACGCTCCCAATGCGCTCAGTTTAGCTAAATCATTTTGTTCTTTTGCCTCAATGCATACAGGAAATGGTGGGCCATCATATTTCTTCTCTTTAGAAAACGTTTGCAGCGGATAAAACACCGCAGGCCTTATGATATCACCAAAAACATCCATATCTACACTTCCGGAGGTATGTGCCATTAACTGAGTGGACCCAGCCAGTATTGAAGCAACTTTAGCAAGTACATCATCCCTAACGGCGAATAGGAGTAAATCAGAGCTGTCGTTAATTTCCTGAACTTGATCCACTGGGTTCGCATTGTACAATGCCGCCAAAGTAGACGCGTTCCTCATCTCCCGACTATAAATCGAGTCAATCATAACTCCAGCACTATTAAACATCCGAGCGAGGTTATGAGCCACATTACCGGCACCTATTATAGATACACTTTTAATCACCAACGCTTGAATTATCGAATTTATAGCCGATTCCACGAATGGAGATGAAATATCGGGGAAATTTTGGATCTTCTTCGAAATATTTGCGAAAAGCGAGGATGTAGTTATCTATGGTTCGAGTAGATGGATACACATCATAGCCCCAAACGCTTTCTAGAATTTGCTCCCTAGACACAACCTTATTCTTGCGATCAATAAGTAAACGCAGTAACATAATCTCCTTTTTAGACAGCATCTTCTCTACCCCCCTTGAAGTAACAATTTGGTAGCTTAAAAAGTCCACTGTATTGCCACCAAATTCAAAACTTTGAACGGAGACCGAACCAACTTCCCGATCGGATCTTTTTAACAAAATTTTCACGCGCAAAAGCAACTCCTCCAGATTAAACGGTTTGGCTAAATAGTCGTCGGCCCCTAATTTTAAGCCTCGTATTCTATCCTGACTGCCTCCCCTTGCAGAGATGATTAAGATGGGCATATTTACGTTCCGCAATCGTATATTCTCGCAAACTTGGAATCCATCAATTTCAGGTAGCATAACATCCAATAGCAACAAATCAAATCGCTTATTATCGATCTCAACCAGCGCTGATTTACCATCCTCTACTGAGGTCACATCATAGCCCTCCAAATCGAGATTTAATGTGATTACATCTCGTAAATGGTCCTCGTCCTCTACTAATAATATTCTATGCCCCATATGACTGTTCATGCCCCGTAAATCATACAAATATATAATCACACAAACAAACAATCAAATACCTAACTATATTTCGAAATATGCCCAATTACCACATTTAATTCTGCTTAAACCTTTAGCTCTGAAATATGTTCTCTTTTTTGAACAGGAATAGTTACTTTGGTTGACCTAAATAACTGGAAGAAAAGAAGCAAACGGAAAATACTATGAAAAATCCTCTACACATCGGATTAGGATATACTTTGGTCGCATTATGCATCTCGTGCCTATGCGTCGCACAATCAACGACTAATACCTCTGTGAATCCAAGTCTAGCTCCCATCAAGTCTGGTCACCAGAGCATTGCTCCTCAAAAAACACACCCTTCTGTTAATCACAATGGCCAAGCACCATGTCTGGCACAGGAGGTTACGGACACCTACATTCAGAATCAGTTATCTAAGGATCCGGGTTATATGAAGAAGGTTAACATGCAAAATACAAATATTTTGCAGTGGGTACAGAACTATAAATCGAACCAGATGAAGAAGGTGGTTCGAACGATTCCGGTCGTAGTACACGTGGTTCACAATCCGAACAACTCCAACAATCCTACTGAGAACGTTTCCGATGCAGCGATTCTTTCCATGATAAATACGCTGAATGAAGACTTCAGGCGTCAAAATGCTGATGCTTCTCAAACAAGGTCAGTATTTCTTCCTGATGCCGCGGACGCTGAGATCGAATTTTGTCTCGCTTCAAAAGATCCAGGAGGAGCTTCAACGAATGGAATTACCAGAACCGTCACCTCGGAGGTTTATTACAATTCTAATACAGAAACAGACAAAATGAAAGCGAATTCTACCGGTGGGGCAAACGCCTGGGATCCTTTCAACTATTTAAATATCTGGATTTGTAACATTTCTAATTACCAAGGATTTGGTGTTGCTGGTTATGCTTATTTGCCAACTTTTGGTATGCACGGTAGCTGGAGAGATGGATTGGTATTGGATTTTGATATTGGATTTGGTGGTGCTAATCGGACCGCAACCCACGAAATTGGCCACTACATGGGCCTCAAACACACATGGGGTAACAACCCACCTAGCTGCAATGATGACGATGGCCACCAAGACACGCCCAATACGGGTGCGGAAAATTACGGATGTAGCTTCAGCGCTAACACCTGTGGCACACCAAATGGCGATCAAGTTGAAAACTTTATGACCTATGCATGGTGTCAAAATATGTTCTCTGTGGATCAGTCAGCTTTCATGAATAGTGTGCTATCTAACACAAGATCCAGCTTGCTTAACTCAAGCGGATGTGATGCCGTGGCAGCGCCGGTAACTGACTTTTCAGCTTCCATTACCACAGTAACAGTAGGTTCGACCGTACAATTCACCGATTTGACTACAGGCATTCCTGATACCTGGTCCTGGACATTTACAGGTGGCACACCCACATCCTCCGGTGTTCAAAATCCAATGATTCAATATAACAGCATTGGAACATATAATGTAACGCTAACGGCTTCCAATGGTTTCGGATCAGATGTGATGACCAAAACCAGCTATATTAACGTAATTACCCTACCGACTTGTGGAATTTCAGGCGGCATATTTTGTGAAGATTTCGAAGGGGTAACAGCCCCTGGTTTACCTGTAGGATGGTCCACGACCACTTTAGGAACCGATGCAGGTTTCGTCACAGGAGATAATGCAGATGCAAATGCAGGAACATTTTGGCCGGTTGGTGCGCATACACAATTTGCAATGACCAATGATGATGTTTGTGACTGTGACAAAAGCAGTGATTATTTAATACTCCCTACCCTAGATTTTACCGGACTGAGCGCAATACGAATGCAGTTTGAATACATTGATGATAGAAGCTTTGGAGGAAACCCCGCCACAGTAGAGCTCAATATCAACGGTGCTGGATGGAATGTAATTTCCACCCTCGCACAATCAGGACTTGATCCTTGGTCCTTCACTAATTTTGTACTTACAGGAACAGATAATCAGCCCAATATTCAGATTCGTTTCCATTATGATGATGGTGGAGTATGGGCAACTGGGTTGGCTGTGGACGATGTGCTCATTTTTGAGCCTGCACCCTATGATGCAGCGCTCACGGGCGTTAATTCGGAATATGTTCAGATACCTATTAAGCATGCCAACGCGATGGTATTGGAAGCGACCGTTGAAAATCAAGGTAAAAATGCTGTTACCAATACGCAATTGACAGTCAATGTAACGGACGTCAATCTAAATCCTTTGTTTACTGGAACCAGCAATACGATTGTTTCACTTCCAGTGGGTGGAACGGGAACGTTGACCGTGGCAGGTGGTTTCACTCCGGTTGATACGGGTTGGTATCGACGGGAATATATCGTTTCTATTCAGGAGACAGACGGTAATTTGTCTAACGATACATCTTATAGCTGGGTCCTGATAACTGATTCAGTTTACGCACGAGACAATGGGGCGACCACAGGAAGTCTAGGTGTCCCTGATTCAACCTTCGCAATTCTGGGTCAAACCTTTACACTACAAACTTCTGACTATTTAAACTCTATCATGAGCTTTTCATTCGGCCAGGATGTTGGAGATACGACAAGACTCGTACTTTGGAGTATGGGAGGAACTTTCCCAAATGCTGAAATAGGCGCCTCAGTTGAATATATTTTCACAGCAGCTGATACTCCAGCCACCACACTTGTCCTGCCGCTGGTTGGAGGACCGATGCTACTAAGCGCTGGCACCTATTTCGTAGGGTTGGAGGACTACTGGATGACTGATAATAATGCGTTGGCAACGACTGATGACATCTACACTCCAGGYACCACATTTGGTCAAATYRACTATGGCGCATGGGACAGCTTGGAGAACCTWGGTGGRTTTCAAGTSGCTTTCATCCTAAGRCCYATGTTTGCTTCTTGTAATATAACATTGACCATGAGCTCGGTTAATKCAACWTGTGGTGCCTGTGAYGGYTCAGCAACAGTCAATACAGGTGGTGGAATAGGTCCATTCACATATTTATGGAATGATCCAGGAGCACAAAATGTTGCAACAGCAGTAGGATTATGTGCTGGCCTTTATAATGTATTGGTAACAGATGCCAATGGATGTACGCAATCTTCCGGAATTTCGGTAACAGATGGAGCGGCCATAAGCCTAACAATTGTCTCTGTAGACGAAAGTTGCGGAAATGGAAATGGTACTGCGACAGCTACACCTACCGGTGGAACAGGACCCTATAATTATATATGGGATGATCTAGGTGCTCAAACGACACAAACCGCTACCGGTCTTTCTGCAGGAACGTACAATGTCACGATCACAGATAACAATGGATGTAATGTAAGCACAGATTTGTTTAGTGCTGCTGTGATCAGTAGTACACCCGCATTGACAGATGCAACCGCAACGGCTACCAATGTAACCTGTAACGGTGCTGCGAATGGAACTGCAACGGCAAGTGCTTCTACTGGGATTGGGCCCTACACCTACGCGTGGAGTGACCCAGGAAACCAGAACACCCAAACTGCCATTGGATTGGGCACTGGTTCCTATACGGTAACCATCACGGACGCGTTCGGATGCTTCATGACCGCTGTTACGACTGCGATCACAGAACCAAATCCAATTGTATTAAACACTTCTTCTGTGGATGCTACATGTGGAAGCGCTGATGGCTCTGCGTCTGTAACGATAGGCAGTGGAGGCACGGGGCCATTTACGTATTTGTGGAATGATCCCGGTGCTCAGACTACGTCAACAGCCATCAACCTCCTTGCAGGAGGATATAGCATCTTGGTAACCGATGCCAATGCATGCAGTGGAACGAGTTCAGCAACCGTTACGGATGCGGGGGCTCCTACTGCTACTGCAACCGGATTTACACTCAATTGTAACGGAGACGTAAATGGAACGGCAACTGTAAGTGCAACTGGTGGTGTAATGCCATACGCCTTTTCATGGAACACCACACCTGTTCAAAGCGTTGCTACAGCTACTGGACTAGCAGCTGGAACTTATACGGCCACGGTCACAGATGCAACAGGATGTGTTGCTGCAGTGACGGCTACTGTCATTGAGCCAACAGCTTTAGGTCAAACAACCTCTTCCACCAGTACTTCCTGCAGCATCAATGATGGTACGGCAACGGTTACTGTTACCGGCGGTAATGGAGGCTACAGTTATCTTTGGGACGATGGGGCAACGCAAATAACGGCAACCGCAGTCGGCCTTGGTGTTGGCACATACAATGTTGTGGTCACCGACAACAATGGCTGCACGATAAGTGCCTCGGCAACAGTAACGAGCGCAAGTGCTCCTACACTGATCAACACAGCTACTGATGAAAGTTGTGCCGGAAGTGGAAACGGTACAGCGACGGTAAGTCCTTCAAGTGGTACTGCTCCTTATAACTATTTATGGGATGATCCTAATGCACAAACAACAGCAACCGCGGCAGGACTGCTATCCGGAACTTATAACGTGATCGTGACGGATGCCAATGGATGCACTGCTTTCGGTTCCTCTACCGTTTCTATCGGCGTTGGACCTTCGGTTACGGCTACGTCAACTGATGCTACTTGCGGAAATTCCAATGGAAGTGTCACGGCCAACATAATTGGAGGTTCAGGCCCTTTCACTTACTTATGGGATGATCCTGGTGCCCAGGCCACAGCAACTGCGACCGGCCTCGCTGCTGGGGTTTACAATGTGGTGATCACGGACGGAAATGGCTGTACTGCAAACGGCACTGTTACAGTTGCAAATGCTGGGAGCGCTACGGTAACCACAACATCCACCAACGAAAATTGTGGAAATGCAGATGGATCTGCGACAGCTACAGCAACAGGAGGAACAGCTCCATATGTGTATTTATGGGATGACCCAGCCGCTCAGAACACGGCAGTTGCTACAGGACTTAGCACGGGTACCTATACTGTCATGGTTACCGATGCTTCTGGATGCATCACAAACAGTACAGTTACAGTTGGCGGCACGGCTGGCCCAACGGTAACAGCATCTGCGACAGGATCTACCTGTGGAAACAGCGACGGTTCAGCTACCGCCGTGGTGACCGGTGGCGCTGCGCCTTACGTTTACCTATGGGACGATGGCGGAGCACAGGTTACTGCAACGGCAAACGGACTCATTGCAGGCACTTATACCATTCAAGTTACTGACGCTAATAACTGTATCGCTACACAAACAGTTACGGTAATCGATATTGGAGCACCTACCGTTACAAGTGTATCCAACGACATTACCTGTAATGGTGATGCGGATGGCTCAGCCTTGGTTACTGCAGGTGGAGGCACGGCACCTTATGTATATCAATGGGATGATCCAAATTTCCAAACCACTGCAGCTGCTACTTCTTTGGATGGAGGAACGTTTAGTGTTACAGTGACAGATGCTGTTGGCTGTAAAGCTATATCGTCTGTGGTCATTATTGAACCCAGCGCTCTGATTGCACTTACTTCATCGTTGCCAACTAGTACAACAAGTTGTTCCGGTACGGCTACTGCCAATGTAATTGGGGGCACCAGTCCTTACACCTACCTATGGGGAGATCCAGGGGCACAGAGCACACCCACAGCAACTGGATTATGTGCTGGAGACTTGGCTGTTGTAGTAATTGACGCCAACGGATGTATGGTAAATGATACGGTCAATGTTTCGAGTACAGTTGGAATTGGAGAAATTGAAAACAATCTCAATTACAACATCTATCCAAATCCATCGTCAGGTGATGTATTTGTGGAGCTTCAATTAGAAAAGGACGCAGATGTAGAGATTCGGGTTTTTAATGCGATAGGACAATTGATCTCTACTGATCTTCTTTCTCACATTTATGAGTATAGATATGTAGTGAACACGTCCCAGTATGCTGGGGGTATCTATTATGTACACCTCCTTACGGAAGAACAGATCTTTGTCAATAAAGTCTCTATTGTAAAATAAGATCAACACAATTAAAAAGGCACCAATTGATTCCGTGCATTTTTTGATATCCTGTGTTCATATCGGAGCAACCTTGGCATTGCAATTATCGTCTTTATAAAGCCGGTAAACCTTATTGAGCCTCTTGTGAATCCGTCATTGCTGGAGCGTTGCATTCCATATCATCGGTACCTTTAAGACAGTTAGGACGGGCAAGCCATAGGAATTGATTAGATACAGTTTATAATTTGAACTGAAGTGATCACTTAGCATTCTTACTTATCAGATAGCCAGGATGGTACTGAGGTAGATTCGGAATGTCCGTGTTACGACACTGTTAATAGGATAAAATATCTACATTGCAGGAAGATTTACAAACCGCTAATTTCACCTAAATAGCCATTCATGAAGAAGACCTCCTCTTTAAGACTAAGCATTTTGATTGCGAGCATATGTTTCGCCACGGTATCACTAGCGCAACGAAATTGCGGGACTGATAGCTACTGGGCACAAAAACTAGCCGACAATCCGAAGAACGCCGTTAAGCGCGAGGCTATGGAACAAGAGCTCCAACAGTGGATTCAGGCGAATCCCAGCTCTAGTACTTCAAAGAAGGTGATTTACACAATTCCCACGGTTGTACATATTGTATACAATAACAATACGCAGAATATAAGTGACGCCCAAATTCTGTCACAAATGGACGTATTAAATGAAGATTTCAGGAGGTTAAATGCTGACGCACCCAACACGCCATCCTGGTTTCAGGGAGTGGCTGCCGATATTGAAATTGAGTTCTGCCTGGCCAAACAAGACCCCCAAGGTAACCCTACCAATGGAATCACCAGAACTTCGACTTCTACCACTTCTTTCGGCACCAATGATGCCATGAAGTCAAACTCGACTGGTGGAAAAGATGGCTGGCCCAGAAACGACTACATGAATATTTGGGTTTGTAATCTTGGCGGAGGATTGCTGGGCTATGCCACGTTCCCAGGAGGAGTAGCGGCAGATGATGGCGTTGTTATTGGTTACAACTATTTCGGGAGGGTTGGTACTTTATCACCCCCATTTGATAAAGGGCGAACTACAACACACGAAGTGGGCCACTGGCTCTTTCTTTTCCATTCTTTCCAGGGTGGCTGTGCCGGAACTTCTTCCTCCAACTGTTCTTCATCAGGTGACAGATGTTGTGATACGCCTCCCACCTCAAGTTCCAACGGTGGCTGTCCTTCTCTAAATCAAAATACGTGTACAGAAACACCAACAGATATGAACGACATGCACATGAACTATATGGACTATGTGAATGACAATTGCATGAATCTGTTCACACAAGATCAAAAAGCCAGAATGGTGGGCGTAATGACAGGATCCAGAGCCAGTCTTCAATCTTCACAGGGATGTGTTAATCCWACCTCGAACGCACTTGATGCGGGTATATCTGTAATTGTTTCGCCCGCYGGAAGYAGCTGCTTAAACAGYATTTCCCCGGTAGTGACARTTCATAATTATGGACTTAACACCTTATCCACTGCCACAATTAATTATAATGTTGACGGTGGYACCAACAACACTTTTTCATGGTCCGGTTCATTGGCAAATGGACAATCTCAGAACGTYRCRTTGCCTARTATGACTGTATCYGTTGGCACRCATACATTYAAYTCMAATACSACAARCCCSAATGGYGGATCAGATCAAGAYCAATCCAACGATGCATCGAGTGTGTCCTTCTCTATMGCRAGTCCAACGGGAGCACCTTTGCCATTCTTTGARGGATTTGAAGGGACAACTTTCCCTCCATCTGGATGGTCTTTRGATAAYCCCAACTCTAATTCCACATTTGCCAGATCAACTGCAGCTARCGGATTTGGAAATAGTACTGCCAGTGCGAAGATGGATTTCTATTCTGCTTCGGAAGATATATCCGGTCAAAGTGATTACCTATATACTTTGGACATCGATCTTTCTGGAGCCACATCTCCCACAGTGATGGACTTCAATTTGGCCTATACTCGATATGAACCAGGTAATGAAGACTCGTTGATCATCTTAGTTTCTACAGATTGTGGTGCGACATGGACCAAAGAATGGGAAGATGGAAGCACTACYATGCAGACCGCTCCTGACAACACGGCGGACTGGACCCCGTCCAATACAGAATGGTCATCAGAAACGGTGAATTTGGATGCMTATAATGGATTCGGAACCGTACAGATACAATTTCATGCTGCAAGTGGTTGGGGTAACAACCTCTACCTGGATGACATTAATATATTCTCCGGTGGYGGTGGTGGTACCGCCCCAGTGGCGAACTTCTCGGCCAGTGCAACAACTATTTGCGCAGGATCATCTGTAACCTTTAGTGATCTAAGCACCAATGCCCCAACAAGCTGGTCCTGGTCATTTGGTGGAGGCAGTCCTGGTTCATCATCAGCTCAAAATCAAACTGTGACCTATAATACGGCTGGAACCTACACGGTTACACTGACTGCAACTAACAGTAATGGATCTGATTCTCAGACATCTTCAATTACCGTTACTTCCAATCCATCTGGAAGTGCTACTACCAGTAACGCAGGCTGTGGAATTTGTGATGGATCAGCAACCGTGAATGGAACAGGTGGTTCTTCTCCCTATGCTTACTCCTGGAACACCTCCCCTATACAAAATGGGGCCACAGCAAATAATCTCTGTGCAGGCACATACACCGTGAATATTACCGATGCGAATGGATGCGCTGGTAGCACGACGGCCACAGTAGGATCTGCCGGTGGAATCACCTCTTCAGCAACCAGCACTGATGCTGGGTGTGGAGGTTGTAATGGTACTGGAGCAGCAACCGGTAATGGAGGTACCACACCTTACGCATATCTATGGAGCTCTGGTGCGACTACAGCTAATGTTTCAAATCTATGTGCTGGCAATTACACAGTTACCATAACTGACAACTCAGGATGTTCTAGTACAAGTACTATTTCAGTTGCAAGTGGCGGATCAATTACAGCTACTTCAACGAGCAGTAACACTGGTTGTGTTGGTTCCTGTGACGGATCTGCAACAGCAACAGGTGCTGGCGGCACCGGGCCCTACGCGTATACATGGAGCACAAGTCCTGCTCAAAATGGAAGTGGAGCAACAGGCCTTTGTGCAGGTTCATATACGGTCACCGTGACCGACGCCGCAGGATGTACAACCACCAGTTCCGTTACGGTATCAAGTGGACCTTCAATGGGTGTAACCACATCGGGAACAGCTGCAAGTTGTGCTGGAGAATGTAATGGCACCGCGACTGCAAATGCATCAGGTGGGACAGCACCATTCACTTATTACTGGAACAGCAGCCCATCTCAATCTAATTCCGTTGCAACTGGACTTTGTGTCGGCTCCTATGGTGTAAATATCACGGATGCCAATGGATGTTCAACCGCGGGTACTGTGACGATTTCTGAACCTGCAGCGATACTTCTGACAGCAACAGGCTTTGATGCAACATGTGGTTCGTCGGATGGAATTGCGTCTGCTACCGCAACAAACGGTGTAGCTCCTTACGCATACAGCTGGAGTACAGGACAGGCAACTGCCCAAATAACCGGCTTGTCAGCAGGAGTATATGATGTAACCGTTACGGATGCCACTGGATGCAGCACAGTAGCTTCTACATCAGTGAACAACGCAGGAGCGCCATTAACCACTACATCGTCAACCAATGTATCCTGTAATGGTGGCGGTGATGCAACTGCTTCTGTCACTGCAACGGGTGGAACAACACCTTATACGTATGACTGGAGCAATGCCATAGCCTCTACTTCAAGTTCAGTAAGCGGGTTGTCGGCGGGAACGTATACGGTAATGGTCACAGACGGATCGGGATGTATCTCAACTGAATTTATCACTATCCTTGAGCCAGCCCTACTGGAAGTATCAATGGCTTATCTCAAGGCTAGCGATGATCAAATTTGCGATGGCTCGGCAACAGCCAATACATCTGGAGGAACCGGACCTTATACCTACTTGTGGAACGATCCAAACAGTCAGAACGGTGTAACGGCAAATGGACTCTGTTTAGGTGTTATCAGTGTTACCGTAACTGATAACAACGGATGTACAACGCTTGGCACCATCAACGTTGACACCATTGTAATGTCAGTTGGAGAAATTGCCCTTGATATGGATGTTACGGTATTCCCGAATCCAAGCAATGGCGAGGTGAACATTCAGTTTGAAAATATCGCCAAGGAGCAGTTAACAGTACATGTATTTGATCTTTCTGGGAAATTAATCATCGACGAAGATCTAGGTGCTTACAACTCAAACATCTATACGATGGACCTCTCTCGATATGAAAATGGAATTTATTTTGTGAGAGTGATAGGGCACGATTCAGTTGTTATCACGAAAAAAATATCGCTAATCAGATAAAGACACAGATATGAAAAGAAATACACTTTACGTACTCTTGGCACTTTGCACTGCCGTACCTTTTCACGCGTTGGGACAAAGAACATGCGGAACAGGAGATCATTTTCAGCAGGCCTTGTTAAAGGATCCTTCATTACTTCAAAGGACCAAGGATGCAAAGGCGCTTTCTGAACAATGGTTAAACAAGCACCCGGCTTCGACATTGAAGAAAACGGGTACGGTTATCACCATCCCGGTTGTTGTGCATGTGATCTATGAGAATAACGCAGAGAATATTTCTGATGCGCAAGTAATTTCTCAGATAGATGTGCTGAATCGAGATTTTCGAAAACTCAATGTAGATACCGGAAACGTCCCAATCGGATTTCAAGGACTTGCCGCGGATGTTGAAGTTGAGTTCTGCCTTGCAGTTCGCGACCCGAATGGCAATCCTACCAATGGAATCACACGCACCCCTACTACTCAAACTGACTTTTCCAACGCGGATCCTAAGTCGACTGCACAAGGCGGTAAAGACGGATGGCCCAATAACGACTATCTGAACTTTTGGGTGTGTGACTTAGGTGGTGGGTTGTTAGGTTACGCAACCTTCCCTGGTGGCAATCCCTCTCAAGACGGTGTTGTTTGCCTTTATACATCAATCGGTGAGCCTCCTGCAAACCCATTTGGCGGAAGTTTCAACAAAGGGAGAACAGCAACCCATGAAATTGGCCATTACTTAGGTCTTTCACACACCTTTCAAGGCGGCTGTGCCGGTACCACGCTATCCAATTGTGGCTCTTCAGGAGATGGAATTTGCGATACACCACCTACTTCAAGCCCCAATTATGGCTGCCCCTCAGTAACACAAAACTCCTGCAGTGAATCGCCAGCGGATGAAAATGACATGCACATGAATTACATGGATTACGTGGATGACGGCTGCATGAATCTATTCACTTATGGCCAAAAGTCAAGGATGCTTTCTGTACTTAACACTTCAAGATCCAGTTTACAAAATTCACTGGGTTGCATGTCACTTAGCGTGCTGGATGCGAGCGTTTCTTTATTGGCACCCACAGATACACTTTGCGGCTCAAATCAATTCGCACCTAAAGTTATGCTTCACAACTTTGGTTCAGCTACACTTACCGGTGCAACCATC
>JAESRW010000193.1 GCA_016764395.1 Flavobacteriales bacterium | reverse complement strand
AATTCCATAATTCCATAATTCCATAATTCCATAATTCCATAATTCCATAATTCCATAATTCCATAATTCCATAATTCCATAATTCCATAATTCCATAATCGCATTATCCCACCATTCCACCATTCCACCATTCCACCATTCCACCATTCCATTCTTCCATTCTTCTATTCTTCCATAATCGCATTATCGCATTATCCCATCATTCCACCATTCCATTCTTCCATTCTTCCATTATCCCATTATCCCATTATCCCATTATCCCACCATTCCACCATTCCACCATTCCATCATTCCACCATTCCATTCTTCCATTCTTCCATTATCCCATCATTCCACTATTCCACTATTCCATTATCCCACCATTCCACCATTCCACCATTCCACCATTCCACCATTCCATCATTCCATCATTCCACCATTCCATCATTCCACTATTCCACCATTCCATTATCCCACCATTCCACCATTCCACCATTCCACCATTCCATCATTCCATCATTCCACCATTCCATCATTCCACCATTCCATCATTCCACCATTCCACCATTCCACCATTCCACCATTCCACCATTCCACCATTCCACCATTCCATTCTCCCATTATCCCAAAGGAACTCCTAACGCTCGTCTTTCTCAATCACTGTTTTTAATCAATACGCAACCCTAAACCCATAACCAATAACCAATAATTATTAACCTATCACCAATACCAATTAACCAACATCCATCAACCAACAACAATTAACCCTTAAGTATTAACCATTAACGCTTAACGCTTAAGCCATAACGATCAGCCCTTTTTTATTAACAAATGACTATAGTGGTGAACCTTTTTCTTCAAACTTTGTAACTTAGCATTGCATTAACAAATCCTGGATTGCCCTAATAATTTCCCCATGAATACCTTTCGATTTAGAATTATTCTCCAGCACGAGAACGACGATATTTTCCGTGACATTGATATTGAAACGGATGCTACTTTAGAGAGTTTGCACTATTGCATTCAGGAAGCTTTTGAATTTGATAATTCACAAATGGCCTCCTTCTATTTATCAAATGATGCTTGGGAGAAAGGGGAGGAGATCACCCTTCTGGATATGAATGAGCTAGGTTCTGATGACGATATTAGAATGATGAATGAAACGATCATCGGGAAGACATTTGTAGGAGAGGGCGATAAGGTGTTATATATATWTGATTTTATGAATATATGGAAGTTTCATATAGAATTGGTGCAAATAGGCACAGCGAAAAATGAGATWTCATATCCTGCAATTGTCAACGTTGTGGGCCAGGCTCCGAGCCAATATTCTAAGAGTGAGGTCATGCAACAGGAGGAAACCGTGTTTCTCGATGCCCTAAAGGAAGAGGATCGGATCGATGATGACCTGACATTTCAAGATGATATATTTGAGGGCTTTGATGACTTCAACCTGGTGTGAATATTCTTCTCAATCGTTACTCCCAATAAAAATCTAATAGTAATTGTAGGGCCTACTGCGGTGGGTAAGACAGATATTGCAATAGACCTTGCCTTAGCGTTGAACGGGGAAATTCTCTCTGCCGACTCTCGACAGATTTACAAGGAACTGAATATCGGAACGGCTAAGCCAATCAACGTCCAATTGGAGGCTGTGGTTCACCACTTTATCAACTCTCATTCTATTACAGATCGGTATACGGTTTTTGATTATGCGCGTGAGGCGCATGAGATTTTATCAGATTTACACCAACGTCAACGCAACGCTTTTCTCGTAGGAGGCTCTGGATTATTTGTAAACGCTGTGGTTGATGGTCTGGATGAATTTCCCGAAGTAGCGACCAATATTAGGCAGGAACTAAATAGAGAATTAAAGCAGGAGGGCCTTCAGACTTTGTTCGAAAAGTTGAAACAACAGGATCCGGTTTACGCAGAAGTTGTCGATCAAAACAATCCAAGACGTGTTATTCGAGCGCTTGAGATTTGCAGAGGGACAGGTAAGCCATTTTCTTCATTTCTTGGCAAGAAAGCGCATGCCCATAATTATAGTGTGAATAAAATAGGTCTGGAAATTCCACGAGAAGAACTCTATGTTAATATTGACAAACGAGTGGATACAATGATAAACCAAGGATTGGTAGAAGAAGCGAGAGGGCTGTATAAATTTCGGGAAATTCCTGCTATGCGCACCGTTGGATATCAGGAGCTGATGGAATACTTTGAGGATAAAGTGACACTGAAAGAGGCCATCGAGAAGATCAAACGCAACACGAGACGCTATGCGAAAAGGCAGTTGACCTGGTTCAAGAAGGACGCAAACATCAAATGGTTTCAGCCCACGGAGCGGGATCAGATTATGGAATATGTTAAAGGTGCTGTTGGTATTTAGTTCGGTATTATCTGATATTGATGTGAACATTTGATAAAACAAGCGTAATTTTGCGTTCGTCATTATTCCATATATAATTGGGAACTACTGTCAAAAAGACTTCTGATAAGGAAGAGGTCTCCAACGCTGTCTCTTATCTTAAGGAACGTTTCCGAAAGCTCGCTGCTCAGTACAACAACGAATTTCTCGGAGAGGCGTGTCGACTGGATACTTATTTGTCAGATCGACTCTCAGACTATACATCCAGGTGCTATGATGAGCTGGAACGAAACCTGAACAATAAGGAAGTACCAGATCCTACATCATATTTCACGCAAACTGGATATGCAATCCACGCCGGTAAAACCAAAAACCGTAAGCTGATCTCCAGGGTTAAAAGTGATTATCTCTACAACTCTCGTAAGCTGTTTTTGGATTTTCAGGAGACAAGCCTCCACATGCAACGGGATGCGCTGAAAGAGGGCCATGAATGGATTTTCAGGGAAGTAGCGAAGATTATAGAGGATAGCCCAGATCACATAGCAGTTTACTATGATAAGGAGGAGCTAATCGGGAAGCCGGGAGACAAGCTTTCTTCCAAGCTCTTTAAGTTTAGAAAACGTGCCTGGGCCAGATTAACACGCCGCCCGATCAGAGTTAAAATTCCATTGCGTGAACTGCTCACATTTCACCTTCCTGGCAAGCTGAGAATTGCATTATATACCCTTCTGAAGAGTTATGGTAAGTCTGGCTTAAGAAGAGTATCAGGTTATCAAGTGCTGTTTGGATTCATGAAACAAAGTTTCAAAAAAGTGGAAGAGAGCTTGATCAGGGGTGATTTCTCTCATCAGCTCTTGGAGCAAGAGAAAGCACAAGCACTGGAACTGATTGCCAAGGCTCAAATAATACATAGTAATGGTACGTCGAAGTCGTCTTCATCAGTAGGCACCAATGGTGAGGAAAGTATAAAACTAGCCCAGGCAGCCGAAGATTCGATAGAATTAGAGAGTGGGCAACCGAAGGATCTCTTCAACAATGTGATCGAATACGAATTACCTGCAAATATTAAAACTGTTATTGAAGACGCGCTTACCAAGACGATTACATTGGTGCGGTCGGATCTTAGTCGTCCTGACATCAATGGCCTGATGAGTCGGAGAAAGCAAATGCAGCTCAACACTGGAGAGAAACTGCGTAAGAAAATTGGTGGAGTTCCTGATCTGTGGTACCGCAATCAAACGTTGTTCTTAAGCTCCATTCTGTTGGATCTTATGCTTCAAACGGCCCAGGTACAGCTCAGCACCATTGTTCAGAAAGTAATGAGCAAAGTGCGAGATAATTTTGACAACAATGTGTTGGATAATCTTGATCGGGAGCATAAGCAGCTGGAAGGGTTTGCCTCCGTGATTAAGGATGATCCTTTCGCGGAGTTTAAGTCGATACGATCTGACTGGGGCGATGCAAGAGACAAGATGTTTTACAAAGAGATCAATGACAAGTTACTTGCGGATGTAAAGGAGACAGTAAGCATCTTTCCAGAGACCATTGAGATCATGGGAGCATCTCGGCCTGGGAAGGGGAGAAAAGCGCTTGATCAATTTGAAGCCAAACAGTTCGAAAAGACCGATTCGATTTCAATCTCGCTGAATCGACTGATCAACTACCTTATTCTTACGAACCTAAGTGAGCCAATAAGACTTCAATTGATTGGAATTCCAATCAAGCTGGAAAAGACCATTACCATAGCAGAAGATGTAACAAGATTGATCTCATTCAGTCTGAATAATCCCGATCGTGATTTTACAGGCGGTGGCCCTGTTACAGATGTTGGAGCAAAGGAAGAACGTTCTGAGGAGCAAGCTGCAGGGAGACAAGAAGATCTACAAAAAAGCATCATCGATTTTGTCAATGAGGGTGACATTCGAATTCAGAAGGAACTTTCGAGGATTAGGGAACAGAAAAAACAGGCGTTGATTGAATTGCCTGAAGCGCTTAAAAAAACTGTTTCATATCTGGAGCCAGATATGATCATATCATCAGCTGGCAATCTGAAAGAATACGTAAAACAAAGTAAGAAACGGATATCCATCCTGGATCGAATCCGTTCGATTAAGCCAGGTTTAAGGAATAAAATTGCCAAAATCTGGTACCGAAGAAGTGAAAGTCTTCTTGCGGCACGGAAATTATCACTCTCGTCTGGCAAGCTCAGTATTTCAGCCGCTTTGTGGAAGGCTGACGAAGAAGAGGGAGAGTTGAGGTTGGATGAATTACTTACGATTATCGAAAAAGTCTCTCCGGACCTGCAGGTATTGGATAAACTTCCGTTCTATTATCGCCAACTGTTTCTTGGAAAACAAAATGTTGATCGGGCATTCTGGACGGGGAGGGGCGTTATTCTACTCGAAGCCAAGAAGGCCATCAACAGATTTCGACAGGGATTGGCTAGGCAAGATTCGCTATCGACAGGAGGGTTGCTGATTTTGGGAGAGCAAAACGCTGGCAAGACCTACCTCAGCCAGTACATCGCCGGTAAATACTTTAATAAAAGAAAAATATATCAGGTGAATCCGCCTGAAGCAGGTTCTATTGACATCAACGTTTTTGGTAAAGCGATTCAGAATATAATCAATGATAAAGTTGAGACGGATGGTGGAGCACGGTCTAAAACGTTAAAGGACGTAGAGAAGGATAGTGTATTTGTTTTTAACGATATAGAGCTGTGGTGGGAGAGGAGTAAGGATGGATTGGTCGTGATTGATCAAATGTTGAAGCTCATCAATCAATACGGTGGTAAACTATTTTTCATCTTCAATGGTAACATACATAGCTTTAGATACATCAATCGTCTTACAAATTTCTCGGATAACTTCCAGAAGATATTGGAATGTGAACCATTTTCTGCAGAAGAGCTCAAGGATATTGTGTTGTTCAGGCACAAGTCCACAGGTATCAAGTATAGGTTAAACAACAAACGTGAAGATGATATTTCTGGATGGCGACAGGCAAGGCTTTTCTCAAAGTACTTCAACTATTCTAAGGGGAATGTCGGGGTAGCACTGAATGCCTGGATCAGTAATATTCAGACAGTGAGCCTCAGCGACAAGGCGGCCGAGCTAACGGTCTCCAAGGGGACGGGGCTCATTCAAATTACGGAACCCAAAATTCCAAACCTGGATCGTTTGCGACACCTGAATCCAGATTGGTTATTGATCATTATTCAGTTTATACTGCACAAAAAGATGACCGTTGAGAAATTGCGTCGTGTGGCGCATCTTCCTGAGGAAACTATAGTATCTCAACTTAACTTACTGCTAAGAGCCGGTGTGATAACTTACAGCTCATCTGGTCGAGGTCGAGGAAAGGCGACTGAAGAACAGCCTGGCCAGGTTGAAGAAGTGGTCTATGAGCTGAACCAGTTCTTGAGGCCACATCTTGTAAATGATCTTGTAGAACGCGGGGTGCTTTAGAATTTCTAATTGCTCTAATTTGTAATTCCTAATTAGGACTTCCTATTATAAATTAGGTCAATTAGAACTCACAAATTCCCATTAGAAATTAGGTCAATTAGAACTTAGGAATTCTTACTAGGACTTCCCATTAGAAATTAGGTCAATTAGAAATTAGAAATTCCCACTAGAACCACCCATTAGAAATTAGGTCAATTGGAAATTAGAAATTCCCCGCCCCTAATACTGCTCTTTTTCATTGGGGAACTCTTGCGCTTTTACATCGCTGATATAGTTCTGAACTGCGCCTTTTATTTCTTCATATAGATTGGCATAGCGCCGAAGAAATCGTGGGCTAAAGTCTTTGTTGATGCCCAATACATCGTGAAGTACTAAAACTTGGCCGTCTACACCGCCCCCTGCTCCTATACCGATAATGGGAATGCTTACATCCTGTGCAACTTGACTGGCAAGTTTGGCCGGTATCTTTTCCAATACCATCGCAAAGCAACCAGACTTTTCAAGCATAAGTGCATCTTCAATCAACTGTTTAGCTTCTTCCTCCTCTTTGGCTCGAACCACATAAGTTCCAAACTTATAAATGGATTGTGGGGTTAAACCCAGGTGTCCCATTACCGGAATACCAGCTGACAGAATTCGATCTATCGATTCTTTAATCTGAAATCCACCTTCTAATTTCACTGCGTGAGCCTCGGCTTCTTTCATGATTCTAATTGCTGAATCTAGTGCTACTCTTGAATTTCCCTGGTAAAATCCAAAAGGTAAATCCACTACAATTAATGCGCGCTCAACCCCTCTAATAACGCCGCTAGCATGATCTATTATTTGATCAAGTGTAATAGGAAGCGTGGTCTCGTGGCCATGCATGACATTGGCTGCGGAATCTCCAACCAGCATTACATCTATTCCAGCATCATCAAGGATTCTGGCCATAGAATAATCATAAGCGGTAAGCATTGATATTTTTTCCCCGTTGCGCTTCATCTCTTGAAGCACATGGGTAGTGATTTTCTTTACTTCTTTGTGAACTGACATAAGTTTCTTATCTGGATAACTACAAATTTAATAAAATCCTTGCGCCCTTTAAAATTAAGGTGATACAGGGGCTGCCTGAGCTGCGTGGAATTGAATCTTTGGTGGAATTATCAATCTGTCATCCAGTTGACAATTTGGGTTGCGTGACGTCTCTATATTTGAACAAAATTAATCATACGAAAGTATCGAATAATGAAAAGGGTGAAAGTCTTAGTTGCATTGAGTTCCAAGGGAAGTTCTTTAACAACCCAAGCATCCGCTGCTGCCCACGGCGAGAGTGGATACAAATATAGTAAGGCGTACTATAAGACTTGAAAAATATTTTGTGAGGGTGGAAACTCCGTGCTCAGTTACATGTAAATGTGCAGAGTGCGGGGTTTTTTTTTGGAATTTAACCGTTCAACCGGTCCGCTTTCTGGAGTGGAAAGTTATCAGGTATGAATATTATTGGTAAATTCGCGTTTGTTACTGATATGAAGAAATCCATTATTATACTGCTTGCCTTTTTTGTTGGATTACAATCCTGCGAAACTGAATTTGAAGTGAACGCACCTTGGAAGGACATAACATCCGTTTATGGGCTCTTGAATCAAAATGAAGCAGTTCACTTGATTAAAATAAATAAAGCATTTCTGGGAGAAACAGCTGCTGATGAGTTGGCGGAAATTCGCGATTCATCTGAATACAAGCCGGATGAGATTACAGCTCAAGTTGAGAAAATATTGAATGGAAGCGTTAAAGCTACGTACGCTTTAAATCGAGTAACGTTGACAAACAAGCCTTCGGGGACTTTCTATTCACCTGAACACGTGATGTATCAGTTTATAGACTCCAACCTTCAGGAAGGTTTTGACTATAAATTGACAATCACAAAAACGGCGACACAAGAAAAGGTCACTGCTGAAACAGAGCTTATTAGTGATTTTGATTTCTGGGAACCCAATTGGTGGAACGGACCTAAAAAGGTCAGCTTTTTTTGTCAGGGAGGATATCAATCATTTAATAAGGCTGAATGGAAGTCGGCGGTAAATGGAAGGCGATATCAATTGACCATCAGATTTAATTACATAGAGAAGGACGTCATTTCGGGTAATGAGACCTTTAAATTCGTGGATTGGGTATTTCCTGCGGTGCAGTCTCCGGATCTTGATGGGGGTGATCGAATGGGAAGTGAGATTGATGGTGAGGATTTTTATAAGTTCATTGGAAATAAGCTCACACCTGTTTCAAGCTCAAATAATGTTGTTCGATGCATAGGGGAATTGGATTTCACGGTTGATGTTGCAGCAGAAGACTTTAATACTTACATGCAAGTCAATGAACCTACAACAGGCGTGGTACAAGAGCGGGCTGAGTTTTCTAATGTATTCGATGAGAAAGGAAATCAACAGGTTGGCTTCTTCTCTGCACGGTTCGCCATTAATGAGACTGGAGCGCAATTGTCGAAAAGTTGTAACGGAGGTAATGCCGTAACAGAACTGAAAACAGGCCCACATACTGGTAACCTCGGCTTCATTAATAAGGAAGACGATTCTACTTGCCCCCTCTAATATTTTTCTGCCTTTTTGACATTCTGACATAGTTTCCGATGTCAGTCCCAGATATAAATGCTGCATTCTGTGCCATAATTGCGCCTTGTTGTGCAAATAAAGCAATGGCATAAGTATTGACTAGAGTAGGTTGATATAAATACATTTAAATACAGAACGATGAGCAAAATAATTGGAATTGACCTTGGAACCACCAACTCTTGTGTGGCCGTTATGGAAGGCAATGAGCCCGTAGTGATCCCAAACAGTGAAGGTAAAAGAACTACTCCTTCGATAGTTGCATTTGTAGACAATAACGAAAGAAAAATTGGAGATCCCGCAAAGCGACAGGCAATTACAAATCCTGAGAAGACAATCTACTCTATGAAGCGATTCATGGGTGAAACTTTTGATAATGTAACAAAAGAGATGGCTCGGGTGCCGTATACGGTGGTGAAAGGTGATGGCAACACACCTCGTGTAAAAATCGACGATAGAAAATATTCTCCCCAGGAAATTTCAGCGATGATTCTACAAAAGATGAAGAAAACCGCTGAGGATTATTTGGGCCAGGAAGTTTCTGAAGCTGTGATAACGGTACCTGCCTATTTCAATGATGCACAGCGACAAGCGACAAAAGAAGCTGGAGAAATTTCTGGTCTAAAAGTAAAACGAATAATCAACGAGCCAACTGCTGCTGCACTGGCTTACGGTTTGGATAAGAAAGGCATCGACAGCAAGATAGCCGTGTTTGACTTAGGTGGAGGTACCTTTGATATCTCTGTTCTCGAATTAGGAGATGGGGTATTTGAAGTAAAATCCACAAATGGTGATACCCATCTTGGTGGAGATGACTTTGATGAGACCATTATCAATTGGTTAGCAGATGAATTCCAGAAAGATGAGAACATTGATTTGAGAAAGGATCCTATGGCGTTACAACGCTTGAAGGAAGCTGCTGAGAAAGCTAAAATAGAATTGTCAAGCGCAACGGAGACGGAGATTAACCTTCCGTATATCATGCCAGTTGACGGAGTGCCAAAACACTTGGTTAAGAAGCTGACAAGGGCCAGCTTTGAGCAGCTTTGTGATGATTTGATTCAGAGAACGCTAGGTCCTTGTAAGAAAGCAATGAGTGATGCTGGAATGAAACCCAACGAAATTGATGAAGTATTGTTAGTAGGAGGGTCTACCAGGATGCCAGCTATCCAGGCGGTCGTGCAAAAGTTCTTCGGAAAAACACCTTCGAAAGGGGTGAATGCCGATGAGGTAGTAGCTGTAGGAGCTGCTATTCAAGGTGGAGTGCTTACAGGAGAAGTTAAAGATGTACTGCTACTCGATGTTACACCCCTGTCTTTGGGAATTGAAACAATGGGTGGAGTAATGACCAGGCTCATTGAGTCGAACACGACCATACCTACGAAGAAATCAGAGACATTCTCAACTGCCGCTGATAATCAGCCAACGGTAGAGATTCATGTTCTCCAGGGAGAACGCGCGATGGCTGCAGATAGCAGGACATTGGGTAAGTTTCATTTAGACAGCATTCCACCGGCACCGAGGGGTGTGCCTCAAATTGAGGTAACATTTGATATTGATGCGAACGGTATTGTGCATGTTTCAGCGAAAGACAAAGCCACTGGAAAAGAGCAGAAAATCAGAATCGAAGCTTCTTCTGGAATTAGCGATGAAGAAATTGAAAAGATGAAGCGAGAAGCTGAAGCGAATGCGGATGCGGATAAAAAAGCGAAAGAGGAAATTGACAAGCTTAATGGTGCGGATGCAATGATCTTTCAAACTGAAAAGCAACTGAAAGAATTCGGAGAGAAAATTCCTGCAGATAAGCTAGGGCCTATTGAAAATGCACTCAAGGAACTTAAAACCGCGTATGGCAATAAGGATCTGGAGGGTATTGATAAGGCTACGGAACAACTAAATACGGTATTCCAGGCTGCTTCACAGGATATGTACAAGGCACAAGAGGAAGCCAAAGGTGCTGATGGTCCTGCTGCTTCCAACGGTGAAGCGGCAGATGGCGGCCAGGAAGTGACTGATGTTGACTTTGAAGAAGTCAAAGATGAAGACGCTAACAAGAACGGCTCCAAGGAAGCAAAAGTGGAAGAACCAGAAGTCGAAAAGAAGTAAGCACAAGCTTATGTTAGGAAAGCCTCTGATCTGCGTGATCAGGGGCTTTTTTATTGCCTTGGTATACTTGAACCATGCCCGTGCTTAGCTACAATATATGATAGGTTCTACTAGTTAGCTAAGTGATGTCAGCGAAAAGTTTAGCGTTTCCAATGGCATCTTTTTCTGATAATTCGCTGTCTTTTTGGATGATCGTTAGGCAAATAATTTCATTATGATCATAAAATACCCAAACTTTGATCTTGGCAGAGAATGATTGATAGATGAATTTGAAAAAGTACTTTCTGGGCGCACTGGTGATTTTTGGGGCTGCCGTGGTATTGATTGTCTTCACCGACCTGCGCTATCCTGTCAAACATTTCTTCAGATCCCTGATTACAGAAGAAACTGGTTGGCAACGTCAGGAGTCAACTGGTGATGCCCAAACCCGTAGAGTAGAACTATTCTCCCCGATTTTTAAAATTAACCAACTTTGGCCTTCGATGTCAGGCCCTGCCTCAATTCATCGCTTTAGCCTTATGCCAAGTTCTGCACCCGAGCTTCTGTGGTTGACTGGCTACAGCGTCCAGGTTGTTGATGTGGAGAAGAAGAAAACATTGGATGAGGCCTACCTCTGTCACAATAATCTCGACTATTCCGTCGCCAGTTATTATACCAATTGGGGCATAAGCGACAGGGTAGGGGTGCTCACACCAAGATTGGCAACCATCACACAAGGACAAGCGAAAATCAATTTTCCACCGGGATTCGGCATCCCGTTGATGAGCAACCAACGAATGGCCACTGCGACTCAAGTCTTAAACCTCTTTGAGCCCGACCTGGATATTGAGGTGAGGCATAAAATAGCGGTGGATTTCATAAAAAAGGAGGATCTTGAAACCCCATTCAAACCACTGTACCAGCAAAGTGTATGTGTGCTGATTAAGATCGATACCAATAGGGTGGATTCCAGTGGGAATAAAATTCAAATGGACTGCCGGCCTGCGCTGGCCTCCATCGCATTCACCAATATCAGGGAAGATGGAGAAGCTTATACTGGCCATTGGGTAATACCTACAGGTAGAGATACGGTTGCTTATGATGTTACCACTATTTTGAGTCTAAGAGTTAACACAAACTTGCATTACGCCAGTGTACATGTTCATCCGTATTGTGAGTATCTTCAATTGAAGAACGTGACGACCGGAGAGATTGTCTTTCAATCGGATATCACCCATGATCCAAAAATGATGAAGATGAATAATATTGAGGTATATTCCAGCCCAGAAGGGACAATGCTGTACGCCGATCACCAATATGAGCTCACATGTGTGACCAATAATAGGTCTTCCAGTGAGCAAGATATGATGGCGGTCATGCTCTTGTATTTACATGATCAGGAGATGGAAGAGGTGCTATCCGGCATGTGAAGTAGAACATCATCTTATTCATATTCTTCGTGTCTTGCCGCTGTGCAACACCCATTTCAATGAATCAGCGCAAGAAATCATCAGGAACAGAGCGTTTCTGGGTTGAAGAGCGAAAGACGGGAGATGGAAGAGGTGCTATCTGGCACGTGAAATTAGGAGCAGCATCTTAATCATGGTAATTATGGCAACATATCAATGAATCTACAACCAACCCAAGTTGTCAACGTATAATAACATAACCCGCCTCTTTTGTGAATAAGTAACGCCAATCTGCTTCATCGTGAAACTGATTCTTTCGGTTTTTTGTGCGCTCGTATTGAGTCTTAATTGTTATAGCCAGTCTTGGATGCGGGCTATTAGCGATACGCTCAATTTTTATGAAATACAGGAAAAGGTAGAACAATACTGGGTGGATAAAACGCCCACTAAAGGAAGTGGCTGGAAGCAATACAAACGCTGGGAATACATGATGAAACCCCGGGTTTATCCAACGGGGAATCCCATTGATCCTACTATCTTATGGACCGAGTGGCAGCGGGTGAAGCAAAACTTACCGCAACAGAAGGCCAGGGGCAAAAGTGGCCAATTTGAACTATTGGGAACCAATGGTAACTGGACGGAAATTGGTCCTGATGTTGTTCCCAGTAACGGAGGAGGTATCGGAAGAATTAACTGCCTCGAATTTGATCCGTTGCAACCCAACATCCTGTGGGCGGGAACTCCGGATGGCGGTTTATGGAAATCCACCAATGCAGGTGTGGGCTGGACGACCAATACCGATTTGCTACCCAATTTGGGTGTTGCGGATATTGCCATTAACCCCAAAAACACCAACATCATGTACATTGGTACCGGTGACGGATATGGTTTGGACTTTGGTGGCGGTACGGTCTGGGGCGGAACGTATAGTATGGGAGTCTTAAAATCTACGGATGGGGGAATGAGTTGGAACAGTACAGGACTCAATTGGAGCATTACGCAGACCAGCTTTGTACATACCCTGATCATCCATCCAGACAATCCTGACACACTGCTGGCAGCCACGAGCAACGGTATTTGGAAAACTACTGATGGGGGTGTTGTTTGGTCAATGGTCCGTTCGGGGCAGTTTTTTGATCTGGAATTTAAGCCTGGTGATCCGTCTACTATTTATGCGTCTGGAACTGATCTTTACAAATCAACCGATAACGGTAATAACTGGACGCGGAAGAGCTATTGGTCAGTTGGTGCCATTAATTTGGCGGTAACACCTGCCAACCCCAATGTTGTCTATGCCTTATGTGATGACCTTAGTAGTTTCTACAAATCTTCCAACAGTGCAAATTCATTTGTTTCCCGCCCATACCCTGGGATAAATAATGTTGCCGGTTGGTACATGTTGGCATTAGCGGTATCTCCTACGGATGAAAATACCGTGTATGCTGGAGGGCTGGATCTGGCTAAATCGACGAATGGCGGTTCATCCTGGGCGACTATTTCTGATTGGAGTGGCTGGCCGGCTCCCAATTATACACATGCTGATCACAGGGCCATTACATTTTATCCCGGAAGCTCCACAACGATATATAATGGAAATGATGGCGGTGTGTTTAAATCTACCAACGCCGGCTTATCCTGGTTGGACCTAAGTGATGGTTTGGCCATTTCGCAGTTCTACAAGCTCGGCGCCTCGCAATCTGATAGCGGCATTATTTACGCGGGTGCCCAGGACAATGGAACAGCAAGGCTCTCTGGAGGCATCTGGACAGATGTTGGAGTTGGAGATGGCATGGAATGTATTGTCGATCATGCGGATAATAGCATCGTATATTTTTCAATTTATTTTGGGTATTTGTACAAATCAACTGATGGGGGCGAGAACTTCATCGATATCCATTTGGGATCCGGCGACTGGGTGATTCCATTCATCATGGATCCCGTTGATCCGTTAACGCTGTATGCCGGCGACTTTGGAGGCATCTATAAAACGACTGATGGAGGATCGAGTTGGGGGTTTATCTCCAATGGATTATCATCATATGGGTACATATCAACCATGGAAATTGCCCCATCTAACAGCGCTGTGCTTTATTGCAGTGCCGGATCTAAATTATTTGGTGGAGCGATTCAATTTTTAAAAAGTACGGACTCCGGCAACAATTGGACAATTGCGTCGTCCGGCTTACCCATAGCTAATAATTATATCACCGCTATCGCCGTCGACGATACCGACCCATCCCAATTATGGGTAACGGTTTCCGGATTGGATGCAGGTGTCAAGGTATTTAAGAGTGTTAATAGTGGTTTATCGTGGAGTAATATTTCCGGCGCTCTCCCCAACGTGTCTGTGAACTGTATAACGCATGCAAAGGATCAGTTTAATGGCATTTACATTGGCAATGATTTCGGTGTTTATTATAAGAACGATACGATAGATGACTGGGTGCCTTTTTTCGATGGGCTGCCGAATGTGATTGTGAGTGAACTGGAAATACAATTTGCAGCCGGTAAGATAAGGGCAGCAACCTATGGCAGAGGCCTGTGGGAGTCCAAAGTATATTCTCAAGTGAATGGTGGCCCTCCACCCACGGCACAGTTTAGCAGTTCGTCAACACAGCTGTGTGCAGGTGATAGCGTTGTGTTTACTGATCAATCCATAAATTTTGCCAGCAGTTGGAACTGGACATTTCAGGGTGGCACACCTGCTAATTCAACACAACAGAATAACCTTGTCCGGTATGACAGTGCCGGTACTTACGATGTGAAATTGATCGTTGGTAATTCCGGTGGTTCTGATACTTTGAAGCTTTCTGGGTACATTACGGTCAGTCCAACTCCCGATTCTCCGGTCATCATCCAAAACGGTGATACGCTTACTACCTCCACGATGGCGAATGCTTATCAATGGTTTCTGAATGGGGTACCCATATCAGGGGCTTATGCGCAGGCCTATGTCGTAACAACAGATGGGGAATATAAACTTCAGGTCACCAATGTGGAAGGATGTAGCGCCTATTCAACTACCCTGGCTATAGGCTCTTCCCCCAATGCGCAGTTAGCCATATCAGGTAAGGATCTTTGTGTTGGGGACAGTGCGCTCTTTACAGATCTATCAACAGGCAATCCAACTCAGTGGAGTTGGGTATTTACCGGGGGTAATCCAATGTCGTCCTCCGCCTCTGACAATACCATTACTTATAACGATCCAGGTATTTTTGATGTATTGCTAGTGGCTATTAATTCCTTCGGCAGTGATAGCTTGTTATTGCTGGATTACATTACGGTACAACCGCTGCCTTCTCCACCTGTTATTATTTTGTTTGGCAGTACATTGGCGATACCGGCTTTGCCTGGATTTTACCAGTGGTATTTGGATGATGTGGTGATTCAAGGTGCTGCGGACCCATCTCATATTCCCAATGAAGCCGGCGTTTATACAGTATTGTATACTGACGGGAACGGATGTTCCATCTTCTCCGATCCATTTTTATATGGGGTTGTGGGAGTGATCGAGCAACATGGGGAGATCTGGATCAGATTATTTCCCAATCCTAATTACGGTATTATGAATCTGGAGATGTACCTCCTTAAACCCTCAAGCATTACCATTCAAATTAGAAATATATTGGGCCAGGAGGTTATGCAGATTGCTGAGGAAGTTCCACTTGGAGAGTCTAATAGGCAGCTCGATCTAAGTGGACTGCAACCAGGCGTTTATTTTCTCCTGTTTTCCAACGGTGGAAGTACTTTAGTTGAGCGTTTTGTGCTGGAGAAACATTAATCCCTGTTTTCTGCAATGGAACACTTTTCGATTCATATTAAAGCTAGAGGTGTGCAGGTATGGGTGTGTCGTTATTAGCCGTTTCGAATGTGTAAAGATGCTAATGTGAGGGAAGATTTAACATGGGTTCATCTGCTTTCGGAGCGTGAACTTTGCTGTCCTTGTTACTCAAACTATCTGTATGGGAGGGCTGGTTATCATAGACCACTGCCAGGATCAGTATCACTGTCATAATACCGATCCCAATGCTGGCGGCAATGAGGATCCTGTCCTTGAGTATGGTCAGCAGTTCCATGGTTTTACGTGCTCTTTTTATTCAGTTCTTCGTAGGCCTTTTTCCCTCCGTAGGCAAGTCCGGCTGCTATCAGTATGCTAATGCCCCCATCAATGGGTACACATGGAGCCGGCCAACACGGCGGATCGCCGCCACCTCCTGGAGGACCAGGAGGACCCGCTGCCTGAACCTGATCCATTGTAAAGAGATTTAAGGTAATCATAAGTACCATCGCTGATATGTATTTCTTGCCTACCATGTCTCATCTTTCATCTCACTGCTCAGCATATATTTCTGGCTGGTCAGCCCCGGCATTTTTAGAATGCTCGAAGATCATGACAAGTTTTTCAAAATTGCTGGTATTGACCACGATCTTGGCCTTTCTTCCCGTTTTTACAACTATCAGTTCTCCTTTTAGTTTGGAGATCCATTCCCGGTCATATTCAAGGGTGTTAATCACTAACTTAACGCCGTATGCTCTCAATTTCTTGTTTAACGCCGATATATCCCTCTTTGTAGCAGTAGACTTAAGTTCGAATCTGTAGTCACTTACCTTATTAGGATCAACTGGTGGAGGTGCATCAGCCACAGGCTCCTCCTTGGGTGGCTCCTCATTAGGAGGGACATCACCCTGCCTATCAGCTTCAGCAGTTGTCCCARCACTATTCCCAGGATCSGTTGATCCTGCATCTTCCTCCGGGTCCACGAGTGGAGGGGCATCCGTGGGCGGCACAAATGTTGGATCGGTGTTGGGCGCAATATCAGGTTGAGGATCAGAGGTGGCATTCTCATTTTGCTCAGGTAACTCCTCTTCGGGTTTGTTCTCCACCTGCTGCCCTGCAAATGGTTCCAAACTTTTGCCTGCCACCTCTGGTGTTGATGCTTCACTTGGCATCTCCTCTTCTAATTGATTAAGCGCATTCCCTTGATTAGACGGATCTATGTTATCACGCGCGGCACCTTCTGTTTTTGGCGCTGCTGAATCAAGACGGGTTTCTTCCCCTTTCTCTTCGCCAGAGTTTCCGTATTGCAAAAGAACGAAGGCACCTATAAGGACTAACACAAGAACAAGAAGAACCTGGAGTTTTCGGGATATTCGGAATTTGCTTGCAGGTTTATCTGGCAAAGCATTGATCTTGTCCCTAATCTCCGAGATTTGGGCAGGTTCGCTTAAGGACTCTCGTGCCTTCTTAAAGTATATGTCTAGTAGGTCGTCCATTTATATTATTTACCGTCTGCAAGATTTACTACTGTGTCAGAAAGCATCTCTCTCAATTTTTGCCTCCCTCGACTCAATCTTAATTTTACAGCGGATAAACTATCACCTTGTATTTCTTTAATCTCTTTCAATGAAAAGCCGGATATCTCAAAAAGGATCAGCGCCTCCTTTTGTTTAGCAGATAGTAACTCTAGTTTTTCATACAAAAGCCCAATGTCAACCTTTAATTCGGCCGCGTACCCTGAATCTTGTTTTGGTTCGTGATTACTCAATTCGTATTGTTTCATCATCTTATTTCTGCTAAGTTTTTTTCTGAAGATATTTCTAGCGATGCCGAAGAGGTAATATTTGAAGGACTCTGGTTTTCGCAAGCTTTCGAAATTTTCATATGCAGCAAGGATAACATCACTTTGTAGGTCTTTAGCAAGTTCTTCATTTTTAACCATGACTTCACAGTATCTGTGGAACTGTGCATGAATGGGCTCATACAGTTCTAGGAAACGGTGTTGTAGCTTCTCACTTTTCATCATAGTTATATAGATAGTATCCTATCAAGCGCAAAAAGTTACATTTAAGATTGAATTAAGTCAAATAAATTAAACAATCTGACTGTTCCCAGGGTGTTTGTTGGGTGATATTTGGGCGAAAGTAGGTGAAAATTGAGTTAACAAACCTAATTCCTTAACTTTGTATGGTAATAAGAGGTCATTAACAGTTTAGTCTGGGGCTGACCGGAATTGACAGTAAGCTAATTGATATGCTTGCATGCCGAGATTTGGGAGCAATCTTGTAAATAAACTCTCATTGCTTTAATTGGCAACACCAACTATGCGATGGCTGCATAACTCTAGGAGTTAGCAACATCTGCTTCATGGGTCAGTTTTCTTAACACTGGCTCTATTGAAGTATCGGTAAGTTAAGATAGTGATCTGTGACATCTCTAAGCAGGCATGAAATACCAGAGAATAAGCCTTGAGTAGGGCGATTGCACCCGGCTCCTGGTCGAAAATTAATTGCGATCAAAGCATGTAGACGGTATCTCGATACCTTATCTGGACGAGGGTTCGACTCCCTCCAGCTCCACCCAAGGGGATAGCTCCAAATTTCTTGTGAGCTGTCCCTTTTTTAAACCCAGTAAATCCTTGTCTATAAGTAATATAAGTCTAAGTACTTGATTAACTCTAGTAGTTCGACATTTGTTTTTTGAGATTTCGAGTTTTTCTGGAAAGATCGAACTTAAAAAATGCTCCTTTTGCTTCAGGTTGGCTCCGCGATAGTATTCTGGTATATTGGAGAGCAGGTGAATTCCCTGTTTAAGAAATCCTTCCCAATTCGATTTAACGGACCTTATATCCTCCAACTCAATTTCCATTTTCACATTGGCTTTTTCAATCCTCTGCTTCATGCTGTTGTAGTCATTCAAACTCAATTTTTCATCTAACATCATGTCCTGAAGATTTTCCAGACGTTCTTTTTGTAGGGATATATTCTCTTCTAAAATGTGAGACCTTTTCAGTCGCTCTCCAGCAGTTCCTTTGAATATTGCCTTAACCATTAAGTCATACAGCTTCTTTGTTGACTTCTTGAATCTAAACTCTCCAAGTACATCTTCAACCAGGCTGTTAGCCATGTCTGCTCTGAAGCGTACCTTACGGCAGTTATTACAATGGTAATAGAAATAGTAGCTACCTGTCCCACTCAAAGATCGGCTACCGGTTAAGTTGCTGCCACAATTGGAACAACAAAGATTGCCCCTTAATGGAAGTTCCGGTCTTCTATTTGTTGACTTAGCTGCGTTTCTCTTTTGTCTATTTCCATCAATGAGATCCTGCACCTTCATAAACAGTGATTCAGAGATAATTCCTTCATGTATGCCCTCAATTTGTACCTCCGGTTCATCATCACAAGCAGGGACGATGATCTTTCCCATGTATACGGTGTTTCTTAGCATCCTCGATAGGCCGTTCCTACTCATTCTCATGCCCTTGTTCATAAGTTCTTTCCTTATCTCCTCATGAATCCTTCCCCTTGCAACTTCCTCAAATAAGAATCTGACTAATGCAGCTCGCTCTCCAGGAATGATGATCGGTTTGTTGTTTTCATCTCTTCTATTTATGTAACCCCGAGGAGCTTTTCTTGACCATCTTCCAGCCTTTAATGCTCCGCGTACTCCTCCTCTTATTTTGATCGACCGTCTGTCATTATCAATTTCTGGGATAGCTAGGTAGATCGCCAGCATCGCTTTACTCTCAGGTATGGAAAAATCCAGGGGTTGTTCTATTGCTCTAGGCTCAATTCCCAGCTTTTTCATCTTTCGTATCATTACGAAAGCATCGGTTATATTTCTTGAAAAGCGATCCCAGGAGGTGAAGATCAAATAATCAATCTTCCCCTTGTTTGCTTTGGCAAATTTCAGGAATTGAATGAATTCAGGACGGTTGAAGTCCTTTGCTGAATGATCTTCACGATAGAACTTGATAACCTCAATATCATGAAAAGAACAGTGTCTTCTCATTGCTTCTTCCTGTACACCAAGGCTATATCCCAGAGCTTGTTCGTCCGAGCTCACCCTTGCCATTATTACTGCATTTTTCATTGCGAAGAGAATTTAAATATTGTTCTACATTTAGTTTCGCCCAATGAAAGAGGAAACTTCTTATTTGTTCTACTTGTTCATCTGTATAGGTTTCACCGTTTTCTTCTAAAATGTCCTTGCATTGCTTTAATGTTGGCATGTGCTTTAAGGATGAGCCGCATGTCCATTAATAGGTATATGCGTCCGTAAAACATTGAGTCTGAGTTATTCAGTACCATGTATTTAAAGTTTTTTCTTGTATGTGTTCTCGCAAAACACTATTCGACCTTGTTGTGTCTTGAGTTTGATATCTTGGTATCCATTATTCATTATCAAGTCTATGAGTCGCGCTGCCTTGTCGACTTTCCCCTCTTTTACCACTTCTAGTAATTCTATCTCACTTTTATTACTCAGCTTTACTTTAATCGACTTTACCTCCTCTTCTCGCAAGGCTTTAATTACCTCCATTTCCGAATCACTGATCATAGACAATTCTCCGTGGATGAGATTAAGATGTTTTGAGCTGATGAAGTCAGCCAAAATTTGGGATATTGATATAGATACATGGGAACGATGAACAAAAGTTGAAAAGTCTTCAGTCTTTCTATACTCATCCAGGAACGCCTCCTTATAGGGTATGCAATTTCCTTCTGGATTAATAAGAAGAGCAAAATGATTCTTCAATAATATTGCGTCTACAATGATCAACTCAAGCGAGCTTGGGCCTTGGTCCGCTAAGGTTTCGTTCAACTCGTTGGACTTGAGTGTTTCCTCAAGTTCCAATTCCATATCTAGCCCTGGATACTCATCTTGTATTCTTGAGTTCGTTAATTGTTTCCCGATTTCCATTGGTACCTCATCCCATTCAGCTTTGGATTTTAAAATATTACGGACATTCTTAATAGTCAACAACGGCATATTGAATTCCCGCATTTGGACCACCATTTTAAGCCACACATATTCTATTAGATCAAATTTTCTCCATTTTTCCGGCTCATAGTTATTGAATAGCAAGCCTTCTTTATCCCAATGGGTTATCCAACGATGGGTTACCCCAACATCTTTAATAGTGA
>JAESRW010000192.1 GCA_016764395.1 Flavobacteriales bacterium | reverse complement strand
GGGTGGCGGCTCCGACATTGATGTCGATTTGGGTCGAGGAAAAAGCAAGTGTCGAGGGGTTTTCGAGTTTCATCGCTGTCTCGCCCGCAGCGACACCTGCCGAATGCACATCCAGTCTTGTGAAAGGATTCGTAGTCCCGATGCCAACGTTGCCGGCGTTATCGATCGTCATTCTCGTGGTTTCGCTCGTGGTGGTGTTTGCCGTGGTGCTAAACTCCATGTAGGTACCTTGTGCCGTATTCGTCCAGTTTTCGGCCGCCCTCATCCGAATGCGGGCTCGGGTTCCGGAAAAGGCCGAGGTTCCATAGCCCCTCGCTCCGAAGGAAGAGAGGGAATTGCTCAGGTTGACGGCACTCGGTGTAGCGGCGGTTCCCCTGGCCCGTCGTCCAATGAAGAAAGAGCCGTCGGTATTCGAATAGGTGCTGGCCCATATTTGCGAACTCACACCGTCATCCACGACTTCCAGTTCTGTCGCCGGCGCGGTCGTCCCGATGCCGACGTTGCCCCCCGATTGCACCCTAATTCGTTCTGCATTGTTGGTATAAACTGCAAAATCCTGAGCATCGGTAGTGCCCAAGAAGTTGGTGCCAACCGTTGTTCCTGCATTACCAGTAGTGGCCCAGCCACTTCCAGTGCCGTTCGCCGTGAGCATCTGCACCCATGCCCCACCATCCCAGTAATAATAGCCGGGGGTATTATCCGTTTGAAACACCATTTCACTGGTAACAGGGGCAACAATTGCATTGCGTTGTACCAGGGTGACCCTGGGAATGAGTATTCCTGAGGTTGTTCCTGATACTTCCAACTTCGCTGAAGGGCCGGTTGTCCCAATGCCGACGTTGCCGCTGTTGGTTATCGTTATCCTTGCTAGAGAACTATTTGACCCATTTGGGATAGTAGAAAGGGTCAGATCTGAACCTGCCGCCACCGCGCTATGATTCTCTGTAGCTTTTGATATTATTCTTGCTCCAACACTGTTTGTATGGTTTCTGAAACCCAAAACGCCAATTGTGTTACCCGTTAAAACATAGGTTGGCACCCCGATTGTCCCCCTGCTTCTCCTGGCTAAAAAATGTGCGGCTTCAATACCATCAGAAGAGGTTCTCATTTCCATAACCGCAAAACCTCCATTCACAAAACCCGTAATATTTCCATTTACTACTAGTTTTTGGCCAGGTGTTGTGGTACCGATGCCTACATTACCACCAGTAAAATAGCTTGAACCATTTGGATTGAGGCTCACCGTTTGTGCACCACCCCCGGTTTGCCTTAAGGCCAAGATCGCATGTCCAGCTGCTTGCTCCTGAACTTCGAATACTCTCAGGTTTGCAACATTGAAACCGTCGAATAAGAGGTCACCGGCCCCTTGACCATCACCTCGTATCGTCCCTTCTATATGTAGCGGATCGCTTGGAGCAGTCGTGCCGATGCCGACGTTACCGCTTCCGGCAACAAACACATCATAAGATAAGCTTCCATAGGTTTGGCCAGATAAAAATAATCCCCCGTTAAATTCCCCTATGCCCGCCCAATCTCCATTGGCATCAGAATCTATGGAAATACCTCCACCAACTAAGGAGAACTTGTCTGGGGGAGTCCCCGTTCCAATGCCTACATTGCCGGTAGAAACAATACGCATATGTTCCGCAATGGCCCCACTGCCACCTGCATAACCCGTTGAAAACCGAATCATGGTTGCGTTATCCGTTACAGAAAAGGCTGATTCAGATTCAAAAATGATTCTTGCACCGTTCACTTGTGCGGCACCATCATAGCCGTAACCGATCAACGTTCCTAAGACGCGATTTGCAGCGGTCAACAATGGGACAGACTTGGACCCACCTATATTGGCCATTCCTATAAATGGATGTCCCGCCCCCGTACCATAATAATTTGTCACCCTTAAACTTGGGTATAATAGCGCGGCGCTTTGCGTGTTCTCCACAAGCAGTTGGGTGTTCGCCTCACTTCTGGAAATGTGTAACGCAGTCGCGGGGTTGGAAATCCCTATACCCACATCCCCGGTGATTTTCTCCACCACCATCCGCGGGTTGGCACCTTGGCCTTCTTCATACAATGAAAAATAATTTCCACCGGCATCTCCTATCCCCAAATGCCACTGTGTAGAAGCTCCGGAACGCAACTGAATGAGATCATTGGGCGTATTGCCGCTTATATCCAACGTAGTTTCTGGCGCTGTAGTCCCAATGCCCACGTTGCCAGTCGATGTAACTCGTATTCTTTCAGCATTGTTGGTATAAATTGAAAAATCCTGGGCATCGGTTGTACCCAAAAAATTGGTACCCACCGTGGTGCCTGTATTACCGGCCAGATCCCAGCCCCCGGCATCACTTCCTGAAAAGAAACGCACCCAGTTGGGCACGCCTGGAGTACCCGCATTGTAATAATAGCCCGGAGCATTATCAATCTGGTATACTAAGAGTCCTGTGGCTGGGGAGGTAATGGCATTGCGCTGTACCAATGTTAGACGCGATATTAACATCCCCCTAGTGGTACTGGTCAGATCCAAAATTGCCGAGATATCCGGTGTTGTTGTACCAATACCGACCTGGGCCTGGGTTGTTGCAAAGAAGAGTAAAAAGGATAGTATGATCAATGTCTGTACGCTCAACTGTGCATACATCCTGGAGATACCAAAAGCTTCTTCCCACCTCAAGGCCTCAGAATTGAGGTGACAATCTACTGTCATAGGAACTGGGCTACCCATCTGATCATTAACCAAACCCTGTGCATGGCGTTGCATCTTTCCTTTTATGACTGGCGCCTTAATCTTTCTACTCAATTGTTGGAATAAACGATACTTGGATATCCTGTTTATCATTGTTCTTCCTGATTTTCCCAAACCCATGGCGGTGGAATACCATAACCTTGTGTGTTAACCTTTCAAAGGTCCGAAGTGCTCCGTCAAAAACAGTATAGGTTTTGAGAATTTCCGGACCGAAAGAGCCAATTCCTCTGCGAGATTAGGCAGTGGAGWTCATAAGACCGACAAGTGCCAATATTTATTACAGCCCAATATGGAAATCAACATGGACGGTCCCATTCTGTGCTAAAGCGTGTTCTATTTTCGCTCAATTTCAAGCTGTGTAGTGGGTCATTCATCGTGGAGTGGGTATTTATCAGCTCTGAACTGCCACTTTCTTGTTTGTAACTGCTGTAAACAGTTTATCAGTTCTACTTTAACATTTGTAGATACTCTAGATAGATTTTCCCTCTGCTTTCTGTAATAACATTCAAGAGCAGCAATAAACCTGCTTGTATCAAGAGGCCCAGAACAGCACTTCTCCATAATGTGAATGGCTGAAAATATAGAAACATGGTGATAGCAATTATCATAATTACCACTTCCATACAACTATAGATAACAAAGTTGTTCATTACCCTTTTCAATAGCGAAATTTCTTCATCTTGAACTTTTGCTTTTTTGGTCAGCATAATTTCAGACACTCCAACAATGTCTTGTGAACTTCTCATATATATTGAACTGCCTACAGCCAGTTGAATTAATGCTATGCCAATTAGGGAATAAGACAATCCTGTACAAATCGGCTGACTGAGCTTAACTACTAAACAACCAGATAAAAGCAACACTTTGAGGCCAACACAAATAAATAAAACACTTTCGCTTTTTTCTGGACTAAAGTATCTTGAGAATTCATCCATAACCAGTTACCCTTTTCTTGAACTTTTCTGGTCAATTTAACCACTAAAGCCCTCTTTCGATAAATTTCATCTGTTTATAATTGATTTTTAGCGGTTACACCGCGCTACGCCAAAGCTTCGCGCTTGCGCGCCATAGYGCTACACCGTGCAGAGGCGCGGCCRCRCAGTGGTACTCGCTGCTAGTCATGCCCTTGTGGGTTACCCTATGATCATGCTCGTTTMATCTTTTTAATGCMACARCTKNNCTATCGAACACAACGGCAGCGATKAAARTYYCCCATGGYCTCGATAGACATACTRAGMSYAWTTGRYSMASTKATSGTRAYAGTGTTAAACATAMTATTGGCATTTGCCGAAGTGCWTGTCCAMACYTTATTTGMYACTGGATTTGGMGCAATGTTTACAAGMGAMACAATYTCCTCTACYGAGGGRATYCTCCAATCACTMTTGCCATTRTATRYTAAGTCMCCRCARWKAGMTGCRCATYKCGCCATRKTTYTRKTRGTRCYRCNANANCCGGTACCCACACAGGGGTTRCCRSTAKCATCTAWCTCRTTGGTTATTTCASTYGCAGCRCCACCKCCACTRSYGGCNNCNTGCCAWAYRGGTGGCAWKCCAGCGCCTTGACTGGTAAGTACCTGTCCRCTGGTGCCKGCGTTGCCTCCTGGCATCAAYGCGGCGCTGAATTGCACATCTCCAAYAACATCTAATTCCTGAGCCGGTGASGCTGTKCCAATGCCAACATCTCCRKYATCGGTTATRGTTATCCTTGCTACCGTACTATTTGACCCATTTGRGACYGTGGAAAAGGTAAGGTYTGCACCTGCSGCACCTGCAKTGTGATTCTCAGTAGCTGCGGATATCACCCTTGCTCCAACACCGTTTGTGTGGTTTCTAAAGTCCAAAACGCCAATTGTATTACCCGTTTGCACATAGGTTGGCGCTGCTAGTGTACCCCGGCTTCTCCTGGCTATAAAATGTGCTGCTTCAATTCCATCAGACGATGTTCTCATTTCCATAACCGCAAAACCAGCATCTACATAACCATAAATATTGCCTTTAACTGTCAGTTTTTGCCCAGGTGTTGTAGTGCCAATGCCAACGTTGCCATTGTTATTGAAGTACGTATTTCCATCCGGTCTTAGATCAATCATTCCCGACGAAACATTATCTCTAATAAAAAAGTTATCGTCTACTGTAAGATACGCTTGCCCACTAAATCTGTATAACGCGCCGTCTGCATTTATATGCCCACCGACCTCATCTTGAAATCGAAAACCCCGAGAATTGGTTGTACCCAGAACATCAAGCCTATATCCTGGATTGGTGACTCCTATTCCTACATTACCGTTTTCATCAATTTTCATTCTCTCCAGAGGAATTGTACCTGTACCAGGTGATTGCGTAAATAGGCGAAACATGCTTCCACCAACGCCAACGCCTCCAACTCTACTCGCTACCAGGTCAACTACTCCTTGAAACGGGGAGGCTATGACATAACTGTCGAGAGAGAATCCTTCTTTAGCCGTGGCATAGGTTTTCAGGGCCGTAACAGTATTGGATTCAAAGACACTAAGAAGTCCTCCTTGCAGGCCCGTATATTCACTTGGATTTATCGTCACATTGCCCGCGACCTCTAATTTTTCGTTTGGCGAGGTTGTCCCGATACCGACGTTGCCCGCTGCTGGGTTCAAAACTAGATTATAGCTAGTTCCGGTACCCATCCCTTGAAGTGCCGGCTGACCGTTATGACGACCGATTCCCACCATACCACTTCCTGTTTGCCCAAATGAGCCGGCATAGCTGGAGGCATTAGGAGTTGTTCCCGTATAATTAACATTGTCTTTAATATCTAATTTGGTGTCCGGTGAAGTAATGCCTATACCGACATTACCGGCAGTTGTAATCCGCATTTTTTCAGTATTGTTGGTATAGATCGCAAAATCCTGAGCATCCGTGGTGCCCAAAAAATTAGTTCCAACTGTGGTTCCAGCATCACCTGTGGTAGACCAGCCACCGCCTCCGCCGCTTCCTGTGAGAAAAGAGATCCATGCCGCACCATCCCAGTAGTAATAGCCAGGGGTATTATCGGTTTGAAAAACCAGTTCACTGGTAACAGGGGTTACAATTGCATTTCGTTGCACCAGGGTGACCCTGGGAATAAGTATTCCGGAGGTTGTTCCTGATACATCCAACTTCGCCGCTGGACTGGCTGTCCCAATGCCAATGTTTCCATCTTTGTCAATACGCATTCGTTCTTGTATTGTCCCTCCTGCTGAAGTTTGGCTACCAAACGCTAGTTCTCGATTAGCTACAACACCACTTTCGCTCAAAACATAAGCAATTGCCCCATCGCGTCGAAGGACAAGCGCGCCAGTGGCGCTCTGCATGATCCTTTGTTCGAGTGCAGAACTAGATAAAAGATGAAGCTTCGCCCCTGGATTTGGCGTGCCGATGCCAACATTGTTGCTCACTAGTAAATTTCCTGCTTGGCTGGATCCTAAAGTATATCCAATACCTACGGATTTGTTAAAGGTAAAGTTGCCCCATCCATCAGAACGGAATAAGCCTTCCTGTGATTCATCCGTACGGCGTGTACTCACAATTGTTTCTGTAACATTCGCATATTTCCTGACTAGATTGCCTGCACCTGCCGGTAGACGTATAACACCAACCATATGTAATTTGTCCAAAGGACTGGTAGTACCTATGCCGATGTTGGTTCCGTTATCAAATATCAGACTATTGCCCAATGTGGAGCCATCGGGGGTCCATTTTGGGAGATAATTGAGCGTTCCAGAACCAGCTACACCGCCTAATGAGCCAAGTGTTGGCGGTGTATGATGCTGATTGGCCGTCACCCCGGTCAATGCTGTATGGGCCAGACTTGTCGCATGGGGGCCACTATAGAACTCCACTACTGACGCGCCGATACCCCCTTTTAACCGATTGCCCGCCGCATTCCAACTCAGACCACCTTCGGCTACATTAGACGCTGTATTCAATGTAATTGTTGAGGCATTTCCGATTGTCAAGGTATTGGATACTGTACCATCCGTGTGCGAATGGCTGTCATCTACAACCGCAGGATTGGGATACGTTCCCGAAAGGTCTCCTCCAGCTACACCTGAAGGAGGAAGTGAGGTGGGCAGTGAGTGATGGGCATTGGGGTCCGCTACATGGACTGAAATATCAACACCGTCAACCGTTCCCGAAACAGCTATATTGCCAACAACATCTAACTTCTCGCCTGGAGTGGTAGTACCAATACCAACACTACCATCAAAAAATGCGTTTCCTCCCTTGGTTACAAAAAACCTATCTGACATGCCAAGTGTCGGATTGTCTGCCGCCCCAACTTCTGTTCCTGTTCTTATTCGGAAAACTTTATAGCCAATAACAGCGTTTGCTGCATCAAAAGGATGAACATAATAAAACCCTGCGTTATTACTGGTGGCAGATAAATAACTATTGGTGGCTTCAACCGTGTAGCCAGATCGACCACTTATTGGTTTCAAATGTACTCCCAATTCCATACTAGTTCCGCCAATTGTGCTTGCCCCGACAAGGCCTGGTGCTACTGTTAACTTAGCTTCAGGCGTAGTTGTGCCAATACCGACATTCCCGCCCGTCGAAATCTCCATAGCCACACTGCCTGAATGCGTCTGAGAATTGCTAAACCAAAAATCTCCATTGGCTTTGGGGCCTACTGTCCACCAACGAATACCCGGAACGTGGTAGCGTATGTAAAGGTCAGCAGCCGTAGTCTGATTCAAATATAGTCCTACACCCGAACCTTTTGACTCAAGTCTTTCCGTAGGATTTGTCGTTCCGATGCCAACATTTCCGTTGCTTTTGATCCTCATCCTTTCGGACGGCGTAATGGAACCGGCAGGTGTTGTATAGAATTGGAGTTCCCCTTCTCCAGAAGTTGCAGTGTAGTCAGATGGGGCATAGCCTGCAATACCGGCAGCATCATTATTAGCATCAGCGCCAGCTCCTTCTCCTCCGCCAAACCATAATGATCCTAGCTGCCCTTGTATACCGGCCCCGGTTGCATAACTGGAGATGAATACAGAAGTCTCACTTCCGAAAGGAACCGGTTGAACTGCAGGATCAGAATTAATATGAAGGTTGGTAGCCGGTGCGATCGTCCCAACCCCGAGATTACCACTGGGAGCAACAAAAACATCGTAAGCAAGGTTGCCATACCCCTGACCAGATAAAAACAAGCCGCCTGCCACCTCTCCAATACCAGCATAATCCCCATTATTATCAGAGTCGATATTGATGCCTCCTCCCCCTATTGTCAGCCTTTCATTGGGTTGTATTCCAATCCCTACCAGTCCATTCGCCTTAACCTTTATTCTCTCGACATTGTTGGTAAAGATTGCAAAATCCTCTGCATCAGTGGTACCCAAAAAGTTAGTTCCTACGGTAGTTCCAGAATTACCTGTAAGATCCCAGCCTCCTGCACCACTTCCAGAAAAGAAGCGCACCCAGTTAGGAACGCCTGGAGTACCTGCATTGTAATAATAGCCAGGGGAATTATCCGTCTGGTATACCAGCAGTCCTGTGGCAGGAGAGGTAATCGCATCACGCTGGATGACCGTTACCCGTGAAATTAACATTCCCTTAGTCGTGCTGGTTAGATCTAATATTGCAGAGGCATCTGGAGTCGTAGTACCAATACCGACTTGTCCTTGGGCTGTCGCAAAGTAGAGTAAAAAGGCTAGAAGAATAAGTGTATGAACGCTCAAGAAGTCATAAGCCCTAGAAATGCTAAAAGCCTCTTCACCTTTCAATTTCTGGGAGTTGAGATGACCATCTATGATCACAGGAATTGGGTCACTCAGCTGATGGTGAACCCAATGTCCTGGCTTGTTCTGCATTTTTGTTTTTCTTGCCGATGCTTCACTCTTTCCATTTATTCGCTGGGATAAATGGAACTTGGATATCTTGTCTTTCATCATCCTTCCTGATTTTCTCAAACCCATGGCGGTGGAATACCATAACCTTGTGTGTTAACCTATCAAAGGTCCGAAGTGCACGGTCAAAAACAGTATAGGTTTTGAGAATTTATGAAGGAGGAATCTGGATATAAACCGAATCTTGTTTCGAAGAATGTGGATTTGTTTTGTCCTGTAATAGAATTGTAGGCCGCCAAGACACCAGCGTACCTTTGCCTATTTAGTTCTTAAAATTTCAGACTGTACTGAGGATAAACCAGCTTGTTTGTTCAATCGAAGGCCCACGATTTATCGAAAAAAACGATAAACGATGGAGCTTCTCAAAATCTATCACGCGGCTTAGTCCTGTAAACAACGTACATAATAGCTATGGGCCTTATCATTCCAAGAACGAAAACTTCGTCCGTTTGCAGGGTTAGATGTGAGCCGTCTGAAATATTGATTGGTGCCGTCAAATTCAGTAGCGGTCGACATATAAATATCAGTATCCTTTAAAGTGGACACACCAGCGCTAGTAGAGCGGAATCCACCTGGCAATGCGGAAAAGCCGCTCGTGTTGGTACCATCCCATAGTACATCGTCCTTCATTTTAGCACCGGGGCCAGCGGAAGAATTGGTGCCTCTGTATCCCAAGGTGGTTTGAAAAGTTGAGAGCGTTGTAGCGCCAGTAGGTGTTATGGAGCTCTCTATACAATATTCATAACGGCTCCATTCAAGGTCAGTAGGTATATGATAACCTAAAGGGCAAATTCCTTGAACACCACCGCCACCACAAGGATCACAAGAACTAGAAGCAGCATAGTCCATCATCTCCCCCCACTCGTACATACCTCCGTAAGTGGTGCAATTGGCTTCTATATCATTGTAGCAGTATTTTTGATCTCCACCAGGAGATGACATATTTGAACCAGTAGGACCCACCGGTATTTTGGTGCCCACATTGATGGCGGTCGCACTCCAGGTTTGTGTGCCACAAGAAGGGCCGCAAGCACTAGTTGCCACAGTAACCGTTCCCGAATTACCACTGGTTCCACAACCATTACTGGCCCTCACGCGGTAATAATACGTGGTTCCACAGGTGAGGCCAGTCAGATTGTAGGTTGTCACATTTCCTACATTGAGGTTATTGTAACCGACCAAGGGTGATGAAAAATCAGAATTATCATCCAGGTCAAAGAAATAAGTTGTTACACCTGCAGAAGCTGTCCAGTTGGCATCAAAGTCGGTTGAAGTAATGTTCGTGGCAGCATTGGCCGTGGCGGCAGCAGGTATTGCTGAATTAACAGTTACAGCCAGGGTTCGCGCCATGCCGCTTCCGCAGACATTGGAGGGGGTAACTGTAATTGTCCCAGAGGTAGCTCCTGCCGAGTAGTCCGCTGTAATGGAATTGGTGGCACAACCTGACATACAGGTAAAACCCGCTCCTGAGTAGGACCATGAATACGTGACACCTGCGACATTGGTTACTGCATAAGCGATCCCATTGTCACCCTGGCAAACAGAGAGATTTCCAGTTATGGTGCTGGGTTGCGCGGGTACTGGTTGTAACGTAATGGCCAATGTTTGGGCAGGACTGGTTCCACAATTGTTACCGGCAATTACCGTAATATTTCCTGAGGTTGAACCGTAGTCTAACAAAATAGCCGTAGTGCCTTGTCCACCTGTAATTGTTGCACCAGCAGGAACCGTCCAGGTATAAGAAGTGGCGCCTGAAATCTGGGAGATAGAATAAGAGCTACCCGCAGCATTTTCACAGGGAGCAGCATTACCGCTAATGACTCCGGGGGTAGCCGGTGGTCCAGAGCAACCCAAATCACAAAAAGTGTTTTGCCATTGCCCGTTAATATATACTTGAAAACATTGATCGGTAGTGTTAAAAATCATCAAACTATTGGCAGGGGATGCGATGGCATCACGCTGCGTCGTAGTCAAATTCGTGAGGATCATGCCTTTCTGTGTATGCACCATGTGAAGAATGGCTGAAGGATCAGGTGTGAAGGTGCCAATGCCCACCTGTCCATCTGCATTGCTCAAGCATATAAAGGAAACAAAGCCTATTAAATGTAGCCTTCTGAAATTTGCATGAGCAAGGTTCATAATACCCTTTGACTTTCTTCCATCCTGTTCAATCCGTAGCTGACAATACATTTTTATAGGAATTAAGCGTTCATAAGACAAATACAGAAAATAGTTAATCCCTAGTGTCGTGTCAACCATACTTTAGCGGGGCCAAGTTTCGATCTTTTCCATTTTTTCCGCGTTAAAAAAACTTCCCGTAGCAAAGGCTAGGCTCAGTTTTTTTGCCTTGAAAAAAAGTAAAATCTCTTCAACTTACTCCACACACTACGCTTGACACGACACTAGTCTTGCAAGCATCGAACAGCGGCACCAGTTGTTAACCTCCTTGAGTTTCTTTCACTTCGTGATTCCGTAGTATCAAAAATACGGACCAATCGTTGCAGCCCCATTTGCGTAGTTGCTGTCCAATAGACTCCAAGCGTGCCAAGATCTGCAAAAGCACCTGTGTTGTGAATACGACTGCCCAAAGGCAATGCTGAAAAGTTACTCGTGTTGGAGCCATTCCAGCCTATATCGTCCTTCATCTTGGCACCTGGACCAGCGGTGGACGCCGTGCCCCGAAAGCCAGTTGTTGTTTGAAAAGTTGCTAAGGCCGTGCTTCCTGTTGGAGCTAAAGTGTTTTCTACGCACCACTCATAGCGACTCCATTCAAGATCAGTAGGAATATGGTATCCCGCAGGGCAAATTCCACGTACGCCAGTTCCCCCACAAGGGTCACAGTTGATAGAGGCGGCATAATCCATCATCTCATTCCATTCATAAAGGCCACCATAGGTGGTGCAATTGGCTTCTATGTCATTATAACAATATTTTTCATCTCCACCAGGAGAGGACATATTTTGCCCACTGGGTGCACCATTTATCCTCGTGCCCACATTAAGATTGGTGATAGCCCATATCTGCGTTCCGCAAGTCGGAATACATGTGCTGGTAACTATGGTAATGGTCCCTGAATTGCCGCTGGTGCCACAACTATTACCAGCCCTCACTCGGTAGTAGTACGTGGTTCCACATGACAATCCAGTTACATTATAGGTCACTACATTGCCTACGTTGAGGTTATTGTATCCTCCAAGCGGTGAAGAAAAATCTGAATTATCATCAAGGTCCAAATAATAAATTGTTGCTCCGGAAGAAGCGTTCCAATTGGCATCTAGCCCGATGGTAGTAATGTTTGTAGCGGCTGTAACTGTAGGAGCTACGGGGACAGAATTCACCGTTATAGCCAACGTTTGAACGGTACCACTACCACATGCATCGGAGGGGGTAATGGTAAGCGTCCCTGAGGTGGCGCCAGCTGAAAAATTAGCTGTAATGGAATTGGAGGCACAAGCAGTTGCACAAGTAAACCCAGTACCCGAGTAGGTCCATGAATATGTGACTCCGGCTACGTTGGATACTGAATAAGCCACCGCATTGTCTCCCTGGCAGACCGCAGTGTTTCCAGTAATGGTACTGGGCTGTGCAGGAGGTGCTTGTAAGGAAATAGCGAGCGTTTGAGTAGCACTTGCTCCACAGGCATTTATGGCAGTAACATCAACCATCCCCACCGTAGTGCCATAGTCAACAACGATACCAGTGGTACCTTGACCGGCTGCAATCGTACTTCCGCTTGGAATGGCCCAAACATAGGAAGTTGCCCCTGGTATCTGATTGACAAAATAGGTGACGCCTGTGGCATTCTCACAGGGCGAGGTATTGCCGGTGATTACGCCGGGTGTAGCCGGAGGAACAGAGCATTGTAAATTACAAAAGGTGTTTTGCCACTTACCGTTGACATAGGCCTGAAAACACTGATCCGTAGTATTAAAAACCATCAAGCTACTGGCGGGGGCAACAATGGCATCTCTTTGGACGGTGGTCATATTGGATATGATCATTCCTCTTTGTGCATCAACCATGTGTAATATAGCAGAAGGATCAGGAGTAATGGTGCCTATGCCAAGCTGTCCCTTCACAGAACTCAAGTCAAAAAGAGACCATAAACCCAGTAACCATAGCACTTTAAAGTTCAACCTGAACCTCAATTTACCCCATACAGCCCCCGCTCTGCAGTACTCCATGTTAGTCTGTCTATAATTTATTATTTAACGGTCACACCTGGGTCGGTTGGCAGGCAGAACTCGCTACCGGTCATTCTCCTATGTGTCATACCACGGTTCTTGCTCGTTTCATCTGTTTATTTGTTAATTTTTGTTATGCAGGTAAGACCTGTCGGACAGGCAAGCAGTACCAGACAGGTAAGTGGAATAGACACGGACGCCAATAATCATCTCTTTCTGTGAAGCTATTTGCCATAGCTCCTTTCATAACGTTTCACTTCAATACCTTACCAAGGTCGAGGTTAAAAACTCAAAAACAGTATAGATTTTGAGAATTTCTAGGGTCACACCTGCAAGGCAATGGTCTGTAATCACTGTATAAAACGTACAAATCCCGGTGAAATATTCCTCTCCATGTGATCTGCAAATTTCATGTGTCTATAATTGATGTTCAGCGGTCACACCGCGCTACGCCAAAGCTTCGCGCTTGGGCGCCATAGCGCTACAGCGCGCGGCGGCGCGGCGGCGCAGTGGAACTCGCCAATAGTCATTCTCCTGTGTGTCATACCCTTCCTCATGCTCGTTTCATCCGATAAATAATCAGTCCTGAATGCAGCGCACACTAAGGCCGACCGTCTTACCGAGGGTATTCCGGCTCAACTTAGCGTTATTGAAGTCCAGAAGTCGGGCCCACACATTCGTGCCACTGTTCTCGGTAGAACACCACCAGTATCCGGTGTTTCCAACATTGAGGAATGAACTGGACGACGATACGCCAGCCCCCCCTGGCAGCACACTGAAACCGCTGCTGTTAGTGGCACCAGTATTGGGTGTGTTCCAACAAGGAAGTGAGCCGCATATAGGTGTTACTTTTATATTGCCTCCTTCGTCTGTACCGAGAAATCCTGCTGTGGTTACATCATAGGGAAAGGCACCCGGATTACTGCCCACATTTTTTTCTAATGTAACCCATTCGTAATGTGAAGGTACGTGCCAGCCAGCAAGGCATACACCTTGTACAGGCGTCACACACCCATCATTAGGTGGTGCGCCCGTGCCATTGCAAGTACCAGCACCATCCATCATCTCATCCCATTCGTATAAGCCGCCCATAGAACAAGTCGGGTCATTAACCCCGCTTAGATTTTGACAAAATTTTTGAGTGCCTGCCGGAGCCTGACCTCCTGTTGTAACCGGAACATAAGTGCCGTAATTGAGGTTTTCTGCCATCCAGCATTGGGTGCCAATGAGAACAGTGTTGTATGTTTTACCATCGCGGGCATCGGTAATTGGGTCTCCACAAGACCAACAGGAGGGCGTAGTAACTGTAATGGTATTTGAATTACTACTGGTTCCGCAGGCGTTTTCCGCGCGCACACGGTAATAATAGGTAGTGACGCAGGTCAGTCCAGTTACACTATAATTGAGCACATTACCAGTATTGAGGTTGTTGTAACCCCCAAGCGGAGAGGAAAAATCCGAGTTATCATCAACATCGAGGTAGTAAGTGGTAGCGCCAACAGAAGCAGCCCAGTTGGCATCCAGGGAAGTAGCCGCAATATTTGTGGCCGCAGTGGCCGTTGGTACGACCGGGACAGGATTCACCGTTATTGTCAAGGTTTGAGGCACACTTGCTCCACAGGCATTAATGGCCGAAACCGTAATACTGCCAGAGGTGGAGCCATAATCTACGAGAATGGCGGTGGTGCCTTGGCCACCGGTAATCGTTGCGCCAACAGGAGCAGTCCAAGTATAGGCTGTTGTTCCTGGAATCTGAGCAATTGAATAGGTGACCCCAGTAGCATTTTCACAGGGAGTAGCATTTCCGGTTATTACACCAGGTGAAGCAGGAGCAACAGCGCATCCCAAATCACAAAAAGTGTTTTGCCATTGACCATTGATAAAGGCCTGAAAACACTGATCGGTAGTGTTGAAAATCATTAAACTATTGGCAGGAGATACGATGGCATCACGCTGAGTGGTAGTCATGTTGGAGATGATCATTCCCTTTTGGGTATCCACCATGTGCAAGATTGCGGAAGGATCAGGAGTCGTGATGCCTATCCCTACCTGTGCCTTGACCGAGGTAAAGAACAGCAAGGAGAGTAGACCTGCTAAAGGCCGAAATGCAAAACCAGACCTGGTTTTCAATGTAATCCAACATCTTGATAAGCAGGTGTATCTCATCTTCATTTTATACATCTTTATTGGTGTATTATCCAACTTCCCACAAAAGTCTGGGGAAACAACTTCAAAACAGTATAGCTTTTGAAAATTTCAATATTCCCTCACCAACCAATTTCCATATATTAAGCATTCCCTTAGTGGGGGTGCTAAGATCCAATATCGCTGAAGGTTCAGGGGTTGAGGTGCAGATACCAACCTGTGAGAAAATTATTACCGCCTATCAATGCATAATCTACATCCAGTCGGATCTTCAAATAACAGAATTACAGACGAATAAGCATGAACATACACTTGTTTCTAACCACAATATACCGTCTTAGCTGCCAGTATTCATGTTTAAATTGCATTTCATTTAATTCTATTGCTTTTGCCAACTCCATCCGCTGATCCAGGCCCCAAACAGCACTTTGCACATTTGCTATTTTCCTAGGTGATAGGTAGTTTGTTGGAAAAACAGCAGAACTGATTTTCTTCTTTTAGAAAGTAGCTCTAGGTCTATATCATTAAAAATACTTTCCCATTGTTCCTCTTTTTTGTTCTGGTAAGTCATCTTAGAATGTCCGAAATTGACAATTAAATCAACAAATTGAACGGCAAATTTCTGTATGTTGTTTTTATAGGTGTCTTCAATAATAACTACATATTTTGCAACCCTTTTCGATTCAGAAATTAGTTCGATAGGATCTTCACTATGATGTAAAACAGTTAACAATAAAACCGTTTCGAAAGTATTATTGGCAAATGGAAGTTTTTTCCCATTAAAGATGATTGGTGTGATATTTTCAACTACAGATAAATCCCTTATATCAACAGGAGTTATATCATAAGCTTTCTCTATGAGCTTATTCGCAACATAACAATTCCCGCAACCTAAATCTAATATTTTACCGTCCTTGTTTAAAAAGTCAGTAATCCTAATTACCTTTTTTCCAACCCACTTATCCAAAAAAGGTGAAATCAATCTTCTTAATAAAAGATTTTCATTAATTACTTTCAATATCATCCCATTCAATTATTCACCTTTTATTTAATTGGTATTGAGCGACTAAATATTATGGGATATTTTAGCCAGTTCACCCTCGCTCGGAGGCCGAGTTGAGGGTCCCATATTTAGCAGTGATTCAGGTGGAGTTGAGATCTGATATCGCTGACGGATCGGGCTAACTTGTGAGAGATACACATTATCCAATTTAATACGATTGCATGGACAATGGTTACTGTGAGTTTTGCTATATGTGTTGCTTATTTCACTGGTTGAAAATTTGTAAATCCCACACGTATACTAAGCGCGAGATAGTTGTTTTTAATCAATGGCATCTTAACCGATTGAATATGATGTCGAAAAATATTTTCAACCGAAGAAATTGCATATCAACTATCTGATAATCAAACTCAAACCATTAACCAATCTACATCCCCATGTCTTGCATATCATAACCAGCCCTTCCCTTTCGGCGCTTGGCCTTGTAACGGTTGATTTTGTAGGTCAAGTTTAGGAAAATTCCCCTGGTACTGTGTCTATACTTGGTCTGGATGAAGAAGCTGGGCACGTAGGTTTCAAAAACAAACCGGCGGGAATTGAAAGCGTCACTCAGCCTTAAGGTTAAGGATCCTCTTTTATTGAGCAGACTCTTCTTGAGTCCAATATCCACGAAGCTCATTGCCAGCCGCGAACCCTGCGCAGTTACCCGGCGGCCGCGATAGTTATACATGATCTGTAGCTGAAAACCATTTGTAAGGGTCATCGTTGAATTAACCCTTCCCGTGTAACTAAACGCATCTACATTGTACGTTGAATTTAAGTTTCCTCCGTCCAGGATGCTCCTGAAGTAATTAAAGCTACCATTGAACTTCCACCAGTAAGTAATGTCCTTAGAAAAGGTCAGTTCAATCCCGAATTCGTCTTGCTTATTGAGATTTTCAGGACGTGTTGTAGACACACCATTAGAATCAATGGTTCTTATCCTTGTTACCACACTGTCGGTGTGGCGATAATAGATGCTGGTTCCAATAGATGCGGACTCCCAGAATTTCAAATGTCCAATTTCAAATGAATTGGTAAGCTGTGGGTTGAGATCAGGATTTCCTATCCAAAGATTCAATGGATCTGCATAGCTTGTGAATGGGATTAGACTTCCAGATCGTGGGCGCTTTATTCTCCTGGAGTAACTTAACTGGATCTGGTTCTCTTTTTTTAATTTTCGAGAAAGATGCACACTTGGAAAGAAGTGCAAATACTCCTTGTCATATACCTCATTGGTCTCAATCAACGCTGTGGTAACATAAGTCTGTTCTGCTCTTAAACCCACCTTATAAGAGAACTTCTTGATTTTGTTACTATAGATTCCATATGCAGCATGTATCACCTCATCATAGATGAAATGATTGCTGATATCTGTAAGATTTAACCAAGTCTGAGAACTGTCATTGAACTCCTCTACCAAGAAGTCCAGATCTTTGTTCTGTATACCCGTTTTGTATCCAAACTCCAACTTGGCAGCTCCAGCTAGAGGATACGTGTAACCAGCCTCAATAACCAAGTTACTTTGCTTTTTTAGGTCATTGGTACGCTGGGATAAAGAATTATTGTGATCAGCCACATAATCAAGGAGCTCATATTCTTCATCCATTTCCGTGAAACCATCTTCCAGACCACTGGAATATCTTATATCAAAAGTGAAACTTTGCAGCTTCTTCTTAAAATGTTGAACGTATCCGAAATTAAGATCTAAAGAAGACTCCTCATCATTATCTATTGTGCTTCGTGTTGATAGATTTTGCAGCACGTTATTGTAATCGTACGTCCGGTAATCCGTATTTCTATCATTTAAACTGGAAGAAGGAGAGATTCCTGCGCTTACTGTGACCGTACTCTTTTTTGATATAAAATAATCAGTACCCAAGCGATACGTATAGGATAATCCCCCTCGGGTGAAGTCCCCGTCTTGATCCAGGGTGGTGATGGTGTCATTTACTGTTGTTTCGCGGTGGTAGATTATTGACCCAGGACGCTGTCTGTAACGCACACCTAAAGTGCCGAAGAGGTTTACCTTGTTCACTTTATAGTTAAATGTGAGGTTCGCATTGTGGCGATGTGGATAACCGGTAGTCATGTTGAGCATTCCGTTGAATCCATTTGCACGATTCTTCTTCAGGATAATATTAATTATTCCAGCTATTCCTTCAGCATCATAACGCACGCTGGGGTTGGTGATGATCTCAATGCTCTCAATGGTACTGGCTGATATCTGTTCCAGTGCTTTAGCTGGACTAATTCCCATCAGTCCCGAAGGCTTTCCATCAATAAGAATTCGTACATTTTCGCTTCCTCTCAAACTCACCTTCCCATCTACATCAACGATTACAGAGGGGACGTTTTCAAGAACGTCAGCCGCATTACCACCGACACTGGAAAGATCCTTCTGCACATTGAACACCTTTTTATCTAATCCTATTTCAACCTGGCTTTTCTCTGCTGAAATTTCCACTTCCTCAAGATTAGAAGTTCTTTCAGACACTGATATAGTTTGAAGATTTACTTCGAGCTGGTCTGGGTGCACTTTGACATTGGTGAGGATTTTTGGAGTAAAGGAGAGGGACTCAATCTTTAGGTAGTACCTGCCCGCGCTGGTCTCAATTTTGAATTTGCCTTCAGCATCTGTTATGGCACCTGTAGACAGGGTTGAATCTCGCATTCTAAATACAGAAACAGTAGCGTATTCAGCGGGTTGACCAGCAGCGTCCTGAACAATACCTGCAATGCTTCCTATGGGCTTTTCGCCTCCCCCGCGACCTTCATAATGGTTGTGGTTCTGAGCCAAAGCCATGTCAATAGTCAACCCTTCAATGGTTAACGCTAGAACTAGAACCATACATGATTTGAGCATGCTAAAGATTGTGTAAAAGCACTCGTGGTTATCTGATAATTAAATGCGTGAGTGCTTAATATTTGCAAATAATTTTAATGCATTGGGGGGTGATGCAAAATCCCTCTTCTCCATGGTAACTTCTACTAATTTGAAGGTTCTTTAGTTGATGATTGTCCGGCTTTATACAAAGATCCACCGTAACAACTCAAAAACAGTATAGCTTTTGAGAATTCACAAAATCCAGCAACCTTTTGCTCTGGTTGCTCCACTTTCGCCCATAAAAATACCCCTGAGCATGTACTCAGGGGTTCCTAGAAATAACCTGCTTATTACTTTTGAATCACAACTTGCTGCGATGACTTAGACTCCCCGTCATCCAAATAGATTATATAGTTACCATTTGGAAGAAATTGCAAGTCGAGTGCATGCTCTGTCTCATTAGCAGAGATCCTATCCGCAAACACGGTTTGACCAAGTTTGTTCATGACCTTAATCTGTACTTTCATCGTCTTGGCTTCATCCAATTCAATAAACAGCTCCCCATCGCTTGGATTTGGAAACAATCCCCAGTTTGCCGGTTTCTCAGCTGGCTCTGCAATTGGCTTAGGATCGATATAAGTGGATTCAGTACGCGAGTTTAATACCCACTCCTCCCCTATTGGATCCCAGGTAAAATGTTCATTTTTGACAGCAACATTATTCTCATTGTACTTATAGGTTGACATGTATGAGAGGGTCCATTCCTGACAAGGCACTAGCCAGTTTGAGTTGACTTGCTTCACCGTAAAACCCAGTGCATTCAACTGGCTCTCTGATCGTGCGGTATTGTACCAGGTATCCGAAGGGCTGTGATAGCTTTGATAGGTCATCGTGCTAAGTGTACTATCTTCGTTGTAAACCAGATCGTTCTTGCTTTCTGGATGGTAATACCCCAAATCTCCATCATAGAGTGCCTCGTCCGTGTAAATGCCTTCATCTTCATCATAAGGAGGTTGTTCCACCCAATCCCCGTCTTCAACTCCCCAATTATATATCTTGAACTCCTGGTTCTCTCCTGGACCATAGGTGTATTCGTATTTATATGAATTGATCATTTCACCAGAATTATAGTCCCGATATTGATAATTCATAGACGCTATCTTTCCATCAACATTATATTCATAAGCTGTAATACCTTGAATATGTAGCTCCTTGGACTTATAATCGCGCTGTTGTGAAATTACCGTTAAGGTCTGTCCATCCTCTCTGTAAGTGTAAGAAGTAACACCGCTGAGATACCGACCTTCCCTAGTGGTCATCCAGACTGAAATTTCTTTCACGAGATTCTTATCAGTATATGTATACATTTGCTCGGAAGTCGTTATTGGAGTCGCAATTGGACTTACTCCAACACCCATTTTCCGGTACATATGATTGTAAAAGGTCTCCGTTTTTACAAGAGACGGAAGTTGCTGTGCCTGCAATGGTTCTGTACCTGAGAGACTGATAGCGAATACTGTTCCGATAATTATCCGTGATCTAGTTGTGTAACGTTTTGTTTTCATAGTAGGTTGAGTTGATAAGGTTCTTATATAATGGGCAGGCAAGGCAATAGATACAATCATAACGCCTTCACTTTGCTCTTAATTCTTTTACTGGATGCTCACCAGAGAAGAATTCCATAACCATTCAGTAATAATATTTACCCTATTACAAATCCGCTTAAAATGCTCTCTCCAACTATTGATACTTGCGAGACACCACCTATATAAGGACTGTACATTACGTCTTCACTGTGTAAGCATGCTAAGCACCATCAAAGGTGTGAGATCATACAAAGAAGAATCACTCTTAATAAATTAATGATCAGCGGATGTGGAAGAAGTGCAAATAAGCCGCCCGATGAATCACTGGCTAGCGCAGGAGTCAATAGCTATGAGCGGAATGAAGAGAGCTTACAGCTAGAGGGATTAATATAGGAAATTCGGAAGACCGTTGAACAAGATACAAGTGTTCAGAGCATCAACAAAAATCCAAACTCTAAAACAGCGTTTGGGACTTTGCCCTGATCAGTGGACTTGGATTTACAAAAGTCAAACTTATCTCCAATCCGCCCTGGCCGTTGGTA
>JAESRW010000027.1 GCA_016764395.1 Flavobacteriales bacterium | reverse complement strand
TGAATTTCAATTTTCAATTTTTCACCTCCGTTCAAATGAACTTTCCTATCATCATTATAAATAAAATAGATTGCCTGATCGCCCCGAATGAGTGGATAATCTCCATCTGCAGGATCATAAACATCATCTCCGACTCTGTCAAAAAATGGAGCCAGCAATTTTGCTTGTCCTTTGCTGACATCTCCATTGCCGGGCCAGTCAATGAGACTTTGAGGGATCACATAACCTGATTCAGTCCAATTAATCATGTGGGACTCGATGTCGCTCTTTTCCACCTTCCACACCCGGTTCCACAACAAATCCTGTGATACAGAGTAGGATGAAGTGTCCATTATCGGTCCGGGCCAAAAAGTAGTATCACCAATGAACCCTCCATACAACTGGCCCGCCTGGTGAAGTGTAGTTCCGTTTTGTAACCCGCCTATCCAAAGCTCGGCATTGAGTATTGTGTGCTTGCCACTGCCTTTCGGTACTTCGAATGCAGCTTGTCCCCAAGTTAAATCTTGAAACAAGCTTCCTCCCGCATTGACCCTTGCATTGATGTTGTTGATGTTCAAGAAATCAAACGGTTGGGCATTTAACTTCTCAAACTGCAATAGTAGAATAAAACTAATAGCGGCCTTGCAGGGCACAAAAGATCGCCATCTAAACGTTTGTTTCATAAAATGATGGTTATCAGTTAAATCAATGGTGAGTGATCTTAAAAAAATAAAATAACATATATTTTTATAATCAGCTGTTTATCCAGTATAGACAGGGTTTTCAGATTAAACAGGTTTGAAATCTATGAAAAATAATCAATAGAGTAGTTATACCTATATGTTTGGCGGGGAAGAATTGATACAAATTTAGGGTTTCGGAAATTACTGTTTGAACGTGTGATGCAGTGCCGCGTACTTTCGGCAGCAGGAAAATATGGGCCTGTAAATCAATTATATATCTAGGGGGATTTGCAAGTGAAGCGTCTTAGGGAAGCTTCTCTGTGGCGGCTTGGAGATCTCTCACCTCATGTCGTGATGACAACGTATGCAAGTGACTTTTGTGGATGTTTCGTTTGGGGTTCAGAATTCAGGGGGACTAGCAGTAAATCGAAAGGAGGTCATACTTTCCAAGGCTTCATAATTCTTTGCATTAAATACCAAGTTTTATTACGCTTCTCATACTTGTCTGTCATTCAATACAGTCGTGTTTTGTGCGTATGAACTTACACAAAACAATAACAGAAATACTGAACCATAAAGGTCTCTAATTATCCTCTTCTGAGGTTTTATATTGGTGTCCCATCAACTCCTAGTTCATTATCTATCTACAGGCAGGCACTGTCAAATAGACTCAAATAACTTTGTAATGGATTTGAGGCAGCCGTTCCTGCGGCTATTACAAGTGGAAACCACCCTGACAAGGAAGGTCATAAACCTATAGGTTCACTGACCGTCTCATTGACCGGTTCACCGTTTGACTGAGCTCATGCCAAAGCTCTGATCCTCTGGCTTAATAACAGACAGGCCTACTGTTTTAGCCAGTTACTTGGAAACCGTCTTGTGTGCCAGTTTAATCTTTTCCCTACAGCCTTATTAGACGGGCTCTGGCGATGAAGCTCGTCTATTTTTAACTGCAGCTTTTCCTGGATTCTGGGTCTGCCCCCTACCCTTCCCCTTCCCTTTGCCCTTGCTTTTTTCAACCTAGCTATGTTCCGTTCTCGTATTCGGATCTTCTCTTGCTTGGCAAGAGTGGCCAGAGGAGTGCTATAATTGCTTCTTTAAATATACCTGAAGTATCAAGAAACGGTTCGGTTAGTGACTTAAACCCAATACCTGGATCAGCGTGCTGTTCTAAGACATTTTAGAATTATTCTCATAATTTGATGATTTTTTGAACTGTCACGGTGCTTTCAATCTCGATTCGGACGAAATAGAATCCAGCTTTAAATTCGTTTGTGATAATCACAGCCTCTCTTAGTGCAACTGTGTTTGACTTAAGTACCTGCTCTCCTAACAGATTGTACATCCTGTAATTGAATGGACTATTTGATTCTGATTGAATGCGAAGCACATTACTTGTAGGGTTTGGAGATATGTCAATATTTTGCGATTCCGATTGCTCCCCAATGGCATCAATAGGATCGTCAAATGGAAAGATGTTTATCAATAATGTGCCGGGTTCATCATTGATGCCATTTCCATCAAAATATATACTGTCTATTCGCAATTCGGGAAATGAACCCCCATTTAATGAGGAATCACTCAGGTAAAGAGGTGAATTGATAGGGCAATTGTTATTGAATGGGTTTCCATCGCTACACCAGAGTTCAGCTCTTGCCCGGGGACCTGTATCTAAGTCAGGGTATGGCAAGCTATCACTGTAAAAAGCGTTATTATCCCAATACATCGTTAGCGGCATGATGCCCCTGGTGAACTTGATGGTAAAATTACTTTCAATGTTTATGTTATTTACCTCATACTTTATTACCGTATCCCCGTTCGAAGTAGTCTTCAAAAAAGCATTAAACTTTGATGAATCTAAAGCAATTAGCTTTACTTCACCAAGTGTGCTGTCCAAGATAGAAGTAGCATCATCGTCATGCGCAAAGTACAGGGTATCCCATTGGCCGAAAGTGTTTTTGAAACACATTGGAAACAGCCAGGCTGGGGTATCCACGGGCTGGTAAATTTTTAAGAAATCGGCGTATACGGAATCCCAATTGGGGGCCTGAGCCTTAGCGTCCGAACATATTAGCGAACAGCTCATACAGAAGATTAGTCCAAGTAGAAGCGTACGTAAACACACGGTTTGCAGCATTTGCCAATGTATTATTTGGTCGTTATTAAACGGAGGGTATTCGTATTTGAATCAGGTTATAGGTCTGATATTTAGGCTGAAAAGGTACAATAAATGTATTAACCTGCAAGTGTGGATTATTGATTCATGAGTAAAAAAGAGTATTTATACCTACATGATTTTCAGTGAAAACATGACACCAAAGTGGAAAAATTCAAGACATGCTTATGGTGAGCGATGAGCCTTTAGGGCTCAAATAACACTGTAATGTATTTGACGGACCCGCCCGTAAGGATTGTACTACTTGCAGTAACTCACGGGTGAACATAATACCTTTTCAAGATGGCCCTTTCCATTGACCAAACAGGTGAAAAGTTGCCATTCTCTTGAAAACAGGATGCCTTGAAATATATGGCATTACCTGATGGACCGGACTGGAAGTAAGAATCACCATTCTATTGCTGACTAACAGTTTGACAAAGAGGCAGCGCGAAGGTCGCGGGCTATCGAAACTCCTAAAAGGGTATTTTATCCTTTATCGGTAGGAGAATTGAACTGTTTTAATCGCTCTTCTATTTCACTTATGTCCTTTAGTTTTTGGGTGATCTCGTCCAATTGTAAGTCAGGGAATTGCTTTCGGATGTATTCAATTTTATCTTCATTACCACAATTACCGGGGCAGGCATCAACAGCATTCACAATTGTTCTGGCAAGGGCTTTACGGTATGCTTCATCTAATAGCAAGTAGTGTGCTTTTTGAAGGCCTTTGTCAGCAGCTTTGAATTGGACGAGGATTTTTTCAGGGTCTTTGTCTTCTTCGAGCATTTTGATGATCCCTTCTATTTGCCCTTTTATACTCTTGAGGCGGGTTTTAACGTCGGCACTTAAATCAGCTGGTAACATTTTGTTTGCTTTTATAGTTGTGGGTTTAAGCCTTTGGTGCGCACGATCTGTCCTAGCTTTTTCTTTACGAATGACTAATCTTACGAGGGAACATCCACAAGTGGTGCATAGAATCGTGTTTATAACAATTGAAATTTATAAATTAACTGGCGCAACAACTCAGTTGTTTTACGTCTTTTGTAAAGGTGATGGCAGCCAGTTTAATTCCTTCTGATAATGTCAGGTAGGGATGGAAGCTATCTGCCAGTTCGGTAACCGTAATTCCATATTTAATAGCAAGGCTGGCTTGCATAACCAGCTCACCGCCTTCGGGAGCCACTATTCTTGCCCCCAGGAGCAGGTCCGTTTCAGGGTTGCGAATGAGTTTAATAAATCCCCTGGTATCAAAAGCTGCCGCCGATCTTGGCACCTCACTTAATGGAATCACTGATGTTTCAAAGGGAATCCCTTTTGCTTCTGCTTCTTGCTCATCTATYCCTGCTCCAGCTACCTGCGGGTCGGTAAATACCACCCAGGGAAGCCCTGTATAATCTATTTTTTTGTTTTCACCGTCAAGYGCATTATTSGYTGCTATTTTAGCTTCTTTGGCYGCGGTATAMACAAAAGCAGGTGTATTGGTACAATCACCTGCCGAGTAAATATGCGGTTCTGATGTCTGTAGCAGATCGTTAACTTTGATAAAYCCKCCKYTTTCGATRTCTAATCCAATGTTYTCCAATCCGAGCTTGCCGGTATTTGGATGGGTTCCCGTGGCGACTACTATGTGGCCRGGCTCAATGAACYCAAAGGGTTCTCCCGTTTTTGCATYTTTYCCCTGTATGAGGATATYYGAGCCTTCCCTTRCTACYTTCGCAACCCKATAATTGGGGTAAAACTCKATGCCTTCATTTTTTARATGYTTTTCAATTTCAGCACTTATGTCGGGCGTTTGGGTGCGTAGCACCCGATCGGTGAATTCTACAATTCTCACCTTTACTCCAAAGCGATGATAGGCAATTGCGATTTCCAACCCGATATAACCCGCACCCATAATAGTGAGGCCCTCCGGTTTTTCTTCCAGATCAAAAAGTGAAATATTGGTGAGGTAGCCTGTTTCGTTCAACCCCTCAATATTGGGGATGTTGGTAGTTGATCCAGTGGCGATGAGAAATTTTGCCGCTGTGTACTCCCGATCGTCAACCACAATAGTGTGTGAATCTTTGAAATTGGCCCAACCTTCAAGAATGGTAAGCCCCTCTATACCATCGGCCACATCCAGATATTTTTTTTGCTGCATGACACTGACAAGTTCCTTCTTCTGCCGGATAATTGCGGCAAAATCCACTTCAGGTGCGGTAGTTTTAATTCCTGTAAAAGGAGAGTAGGAAGCACGATGGATGCTCTCTCCAGCTCTAATGAGGTTCTTGGAAGGTACGCAGCCTACATTCACGCAGGTTCCTCCAATGGGTAAACCCCCATTAATGAGCAGTGATTTTTTACCCAATTCACTTGCGGAGGTAGCAGCCGAGAAAGCAGCAGATCCGCCTCCGATAATAATGAGATCATATTGATAGTCAGTGTTGTCACCTTGACTGTTATCCCCTACTTCATCATCTGCTTTGGGTATTCCTGCCTCTCCATCGCTCACAACTTTGTAACTATTTGTGGCATTGATCGCCTCAGCTATATCGTTTCTATCAATAATCGTAGGGTTAAAAGTGAATGCACCTTTACCTGCGGCATAGCTTACATTAGCTTTAACCACGCCCGCTTTTTCACTAACCAATTTATCGACATGCTTGGCACAGCCATCACAGGTCATTCCCGTAATATCCAGTGTTACCGTTTCGCTGTTGGCCGGGTATTCCTCTTTGTCTCTTCCGAATAATTTGTTCAACATGACGGTAGTCTTTGGGTTATGATTTATCCGTTTTTTTATCGGTGATCACCTCGGCCTTGTACCCTGTTTTCTCGATCGCAGCAATGATGTCCTTTTCAGATGTCTTGTTGGGGTCGTAGGTAATTGTGTTCTTGTCGCCGGGATAGCTTACGTCTTCACTAATGATACCCTCCACGTTATTTAGAGCGATAGATACGTGGTTGGCACAGCCGCCGCATGTCATACCGGTTATCTTTAAGGTGACCGTCTTTTCATCCCCTATGGCATAGGTAAGCACATTGGGATCTGCGGCCTTTGCTTCAGAGCTTCCGAATCCGCAAACGTGTGATGCGGCGATGAGTCCGAAAGCTGCCATTGACATTAAGATTGATTGTTTCATATTCTTTTGTTTTTGAGATAATGATTGATTTAACAGCAATCCATAGGGTTGAGTGAAAATTTAAGAAATTCTTTAACCTGAAATACTTGCGCATCTGGGTTTTGATGTTGCCATTCATTGGCAGTATTTTCAGAAACGAAAAAGTGAATGCGGTTACACATGGTTGCCCTTATATCGTTTATGTCTTGATCTGTTACCCAGGATACAAGTGCATTTTCAGGTTCAATGGCCTTTATTTTTTTGCCTTCGACAGTTAGGGTAATGGGCTCCCCATTTATAGGATCTTTTGAAGCTATCTCAGCGGTAACATCCAGAAATCCTGGAAAAATAAGCGCATCTGCAGCACACCAGGTATAAAGTTGCTTGCCATGCACCTTGAATGAATGGGGTGTCGGGATGATTGAAACACCGGCAAATGCAACCACTTTTTCCTGTTGATCGGTTTCGCCAAATTGACCTACGATTTGTGCCGTATCCTCAACCGATGCTCCCAGGATCTCTGCTACAGTTTCAATATCAATCGGTTTGCCCTGCAATAATTGCTTCTGAACCTGAATGAACAAGGGCCATTTCTCCTTATCAACCGCCTCAAATAATTTAGTGAAGGATTCCTCCATATCATCTTTTATACAGCTATTAATGTTTTCCATGGTCAATGATTTAGTTGTTTGTGTGTTCAGATACGGTGTAGCCAGTTTCGTTGATCGCGGCGATTACCTCCTCGATTGTTGATTTGGATTTATCAAATTTCACTGCTGCTGAGCTATTTTCATAGTTGGCATTGGCCTCAATAAATCCGGGTAGCTGGGCTACTGCATGTTTGATATGCTCTTCGCATCCGGTACAGGTCATCCCGGTTATTTGAAAACTGGTTTCTTGAATATTGCTTGATTCCACAATCCCGGCATTGGCCGTTGTTTCGGGATAGAAGACGTGAGAGTAGTAAGGAAAAGCAAGCATGAAAGCCGCAAACACCGTTACAATGCCTAAAAACTTTTTGGATTGCATAAAGGATGGTTTTTCATCTACTTCACAATCACAGTCAATCTGGTCAACTTTTTTGGGCTTTAGCTTCTGCCACCAGGCGAACCCCAACACCAGAACGGTTATCCCGATCATAAATGGCCTTGCGGGTTCCAGCCACGAAAAACTGGCCGCTGCGCCACTGCTCCCTGCAATTAATGCCAATACAGGTGTGATACAGCAAAGGGATGCTGCTATAGCGGAAAAAATACCTGCCCCAATGAGCCCTTTTGAGGCCTGCTTACCTTCAGAGATAGATTCTTTTGTGCTCATCATTATGCGGTTTGTAGTTTGTTTTTCGTGATTTGTATAAAAGTTGGCAACAGGGTTTCCATATAGTCGATGGCCACGCTGTAGAAAATCGTTTGGCCAACTTTATCGTATTGTACCAGTCCGCTGTCCTTCAGTTTTTTTAAATGCTGGGAAACAGGGGAAGCTGCCATGTGTAGGATGTCACTTATGTCACATACGCACACCTTCTGCTCTTTGAATATGATGTACAGGATCTTCAGACGAATTTCATTACCCATAAGTGCGTGAACCTTGGCCAATTTGCTGATGGATTGAGATGACTCTTCAAGCATCTGTATGCAGGCATTAATTTGCGTAAGGTCAGGACATGACCTGATGCAGTGCTCTTGTGTTTTAGCAACGGATTTGTTGGTTGTTTGCATCATTTGATAGTTTGTTATGTTATTTAGCAAACGCTAAAGTAATTTTATAATAACATGCTTCGTCTCCCATATAACACAAAGGTATGTAGTTTATTATATTTTAGCAAAAACTAAAATAAATAATATGGGTCTGGAGGGAGCTGGTCGTAAATTAAACGTAACCACCAGTGGATGGCGCTCTGCTTTTGCGCACCCGATAACGTACTCCGTCATTTGTCTCTTTGAACCAGATCATAGCAGGGTTATCAACTTGTGATTCAACAAAACGCGCTATGTGAATATCACAATTTCCACCAAAATCTTACATCAGAAATGAAAACGGTAAAAATGACTTGAATGAGCTGAGAGAGATACCGTGCTTTACATTCTAGATTCGAGCTATCATTTTAGTCAAACGTAAACGTAACAGCCGTGAAGATGAAACCCCGTATCAGATTGCGCCACAGACAGCGCACAGCCACCCAAAACGTCCTGATTGCCAGCGTTGCATTGATTGGCATTACCTTTTTCACCATAGGGGCGATCTTCTTTTTTAATCTAGGCGATGTCCGCAATACGAAAGGCGCTGCGTTGGTAAGCGTCATTTCAAGTGGGAATTGGACGGATAGTTCAATTTGGAGTACAGGCGTCCTCCCTTCAAGCCTCGATGATGTGCTCATTGAAGATGGCTTTGTGGTGACCTTGGATGTCAATGCATCCTGTGCTTCATTGACCGTCACTGCTCCAATGGATAATGGAGCAAGCCAATTTATCATTGGCGATAATCAAGAGTTAACGCTTTCGGGGAATGTGGTCATGAATGGTGGAACAAGTAATAAGCGAGATGCAAGTATCATTTTCAACAATGATGCTAAGCTCACAATTCTTGGTGACTTCACGGTGAATTCAGCCTCCGTTAAGCGGGCTAACTTAGAGATGACCGGTCAAAATGCAATCTTAAATATCGCCGGAGCGTTTACCGTCAATTCCGAGCTCACTATCAGCGGGGGCATTGTAAACTTCAACGGGGTTGATATGCAGGTTTTCCCGGCAGCCTCGGGAGTGACATTTTCGGATGTTCATTTCAACAATACCAGTACTGAAGGTATCAGGTTAGACGGCGCTATTACCAAGATGGAGGTGTCAGGAAACATTAAAATTGAATCAGGGATATTGGACAATGAAGGTTTCGAAATAAGTGGCAAAACCGGAAAATCCTTTGAAGTCGCAGCGGGAGCGCAATTGTTATTAGAAGGAAGTAGCGCGTTCCCTTCAAAATTCAATGCCTACTTGAACGAGAACAGTACGGTGAAGTACCTAGGGATAGGGAACCAGACAATTGAGTCGCTACAGTATGGAAACTTAATACTCAACAATATGGGCACCAAAACGTTGCCTACGGGGGAGGCCCTCAGCATTGCTGGTGACTTTACCTGCAGTTCGTCGACCTCCATAGACAGCAATAGCACCGTACTTTTCAATGGCCGGTTTCCACAATATATTCTTGGCGATAGTTCGATTATTTTCAAGAAAATAACACTGGCCAATATTCGGGGGCTTGCTTTAAATAACAGCATCATAGTTGACGAGCTTCTTACCTTAACAGCAGGGACGCTTACCACCAGTTTAACCGATATACTGATTTTTAATCCACCCGCATCTGTGGCAGGCGGTACGGACTCTAGTTATATAAATGGACCGGCCATTAAGAATACGATTTCAACTGCTTCATTTAAGTTTCCTCTCGGCAAATCCAATGCTTACAGACCTGTGGTTATTGAGCCAACAAATAGTTACGCCACGAGCTTTACTGCGGAATATTTCGATGCATCGTACCAAAACACAAGCAGCTTGGGTGCTGGCCTTGACCATATAAGTGTTCTGGAATATTTTCAAATAGACAGGTTTGGTGACGCCAATGCAAAAGTTGGCCTGAGTTGGGACGACAGGAGTGCAGTGGAGGGTGCTTATATTCAAGACTTACGTGTTGCAAAATGGGATGGTAGTGTGTGGCAGGACATGGGAAATTCGTCCTTCTCGGGAGATAGTTCATATGGAATGGTTTGGTCAGATGTTGTGGCATCATTCAGTCCGTTCACCATAGGGTCTGTTTCGCAATTCAATCCACTACCAATTGAGCTGCTGAGTTTCAACGCTGAACCGGTAGATAGATCGGTAATCCTGACCTGGGAGACGGCAAGCGAATCCAATAATGACTTCTTTACCGTTGAACGATCTGTAGACGGGAAAAGTTTCCAGACAATTGGTCACGTTCCGGGAGCCGGAACGAGCAACACCAGGTTAGCGTATCGAACGGAAGATGATAATCCAGCAAAAGGGCTTTCATTTTATCGGCTCAAACAAACTGATTACGATGGCCAATTTGAATATTTTAAGGTGGTACCCATTGAGTTTGAAGAAGATGTAATTGCCCAAACTATCCGCATTGCCCCGAACCCTTTTTCTTCGCAATTCAAGTTAGACTTTACGCTTAACAGAGAGGAGCAGGTTGACTTCTTTATATCTAGTATAGATGGGCAAACGGTACATCACGAGTTAATTGAGGCTTCGGCAGGTGACAATCAATTCAATTTTTCCGGTGGAGCGCACTTGAGCACTGGCGTCTATTTTGTCAATGTGTTAGGTGACAACACCAGATTAACTGTGAAAGCTGTAAAAAATTAAATCATCTGAATCCACTACCTCCAAACGATAGATCATGAATAGAGGCAAAAACAGAGGCAAAATAATAAAAGTGTTTATCATAGAAGACGATGAAATATTTGCAAAAACAGTTCAGATATTTCTTAGGAACACGATGAAATCAGAGCTGGATATTTATCGATTTACCTCTGGTTCAGAATGCCTGGAAAGCATTCATTTAAATCCCAACTTGGTTATTGTTGACCTCAATCTTCCTGATATGCCAGGGTTACAGTTGTTGTCCAAATTGAGGACACACGATGAAGCTTTGAAGATCATTGTTCTGTCTGGTCAAAGAGATGTTAAAATTACGATTGATGTATTTAAGCAGGGGGTTGACTATTATATCTTGAAGAGCGCTAATTGTTGGGATGAGTTGAAAAATGCCATTGCAAAGGTCGGTGCGCATATTCAGCTTCAATTAGAGGTGGAAAGCCTTAAAGACACCATTGTTAACCGGAACAGGTATTCAAACATCCTTGGAAACTCTCCAGAGATATTGAAGATCCTCAAGGTGATGCAAAAAGTGGAGAAAAGCAGCATTACGGTGCTTATTACCGGAGAAAGTGGCACGGGTAAAGAACTCATCGCGCAGACCCTACATTATAATTCTCCGCGTAAGAAAAAGAATTTTATCCCCATTAATGTGCCGGCAATTCCACAAGATTTGATAGAAAGTGAGCTTTTTGGGCACGAAAAAGGCGCATTTACCGGAGCTTCCAGAAAGAGAATTGGGAAATTTGAAGATGCTGATGGAGGAACTTTGTTTCTAGATGAAATCGGTGAGATGAGCCTGGATTTGCAGTCCAAATTATTGAGGGTCCTTCAGGAAAAGGAGGTGGTTCGAGTGGGTAGCAATAAGACGATCTCCATGGATGTTCGCATTGTAGCCAGCACCAATAAAGATCTTATGATGGAAGTGAGAGAAGGTCGCTTTAGAGAGGATCTTTACTATCGGTTAAGTGGGTTTTTTATTAATCTGCCACCTTTGAGGGAAAGAGGCAACGATATCACCTTATTGGCTAAATACTTTTTGAATTTGTTCTGTAAGGAGAATAAGTTGCCGGATATTTTTCTTGGAAAGGAGGCCATTGCCGCATTAGCACAACATAGGTGGCCAGGAAATATAAGAGAGCTAAAATCTATCATCGACAGATCGGCTCTGCTCTGTGAATCGTTGCAGATTAACAGAGCGGATCTTGTCTTTGACACTTCGGAGCCTGGGCCCAGACACGTCAAATTATCCGCGTAACAAGGAATTGTTCCATGGAACCTTACGGGGGGCATTATGGGTGCGCGTGTATGGAGCATGATCGTATAGCTTTTCCTTCATCAGGTGTTTTCTATTCTCCAAGCATCTTAACGAATTTCCTAACTTTGCATCGCGGTAGCATAAATACCATGGCTTCGGATAATGAATTTCAAGTGCTTGTTTTGTGCTCCTCTGTTGTTTAGATCGTTAAAAGGAACTAGACRAGACGGTTTACAGCAGGATAAAAATTGTTTCCGTACTTCTGAATGTACGGTCTAATCGATAAAGCAATCTTCAAATATGTATGARCGTGGCAGCATAGCGGTTCTTGGTGGTGGAAGTTGGGCAACAGCCTTGATCAAAATGTTATCTCATAACATGGATCGCATTGGCTGGTGGATGCGGGATGAGAAGCAAATTGAGCACATTAGAAGGGAAGGCTCCAATCCTAAATATTTGAGTACTGTTAAGCTAGATGTGGCAAAGCTGGATCTTAGCTCCAACATCGCCGAGGTATTAGAAAACGCTCAGATTCTGATTCTCGCCATTCCCTCTGCATTTCTGAAAGATGCGCTTTCCGGCTTGCCCAGGAACGTACTAAAGGGTAAGTTGGTGGTGTCGGCGATTAAGGGAATTGTACCGGAAAACAATTCGATCATCGGTGAGTTCATCCGAAATCAGTACGACATACCTTTTTCCGATATCGGAGTAATTACCGGTCCCTGTCATGCGGAAGAAGTGGCCCTGGAAAAATTGTCTTATCTCACAGTTGCCTGTCAGGATGAGGCCAAGGCGCAAATCGTTGCCGAAAAGCTGTCATGCGATTATATCAAGGTGAGGGTTTCTGATGACATATTCGGAACAGAGTATGCTGCTGTGCTAAAGAATATAATGGCCATTGCCAATGGCATTTGCAGGAGTTTGGGTTATGGGGATAATTTTCAAGCGGTGCTCATTTCTAATGGAATAAGGGAAATCAAACGATTTGTTGATGCGGTGCATCCCATTGATCGGGACATCAAAAACTCTCCTTACCTGGGTGATTTATTGGCTACGGCCTATTCTAAATTTAGCCGGAATCGCACTTTTGGTGGATTGATTGGCGCTGGGTCTACCGTAGCGGAAGCACAACAAGAAATGAAAATGGTTGCTGAAGGGTACTTCGCTGTCAAATGTGTCTCTGAAGTCAATTCAAAGTATCAAGTGGACATGCCCATCTCAGAAGCGGTGTATAAGATTCTTTATCTGGGCGTATCACCAGAAACAGAGATGAAGAGCCTGGCGAATATTATGCATTAGGAGTAGGGTCGCTTTGTGTCAATGGGACCTATCCGTTTTTGAAGTAGTTGAACACCATCATCCCTTTTGCTGCCCCAACAACTGTACTGATCTCCTCTTGATCCGCTGCCCTAATTTTTTTTACAGAGTGAAAGTGTTTCAATAACGCCTCTGATGAGGACGCCCCAATACCTTGGATGCTCAACAATTCGCTCTTTACGGTTTCTTTGACCCGCTTGTTTCTGTGATGGGTAATTCCAAACCGATGCGCTTCATTTCTCAGCCGTTGAATAATTTTCAATGATTCCGAACGCTTATCGAGATATAGTGGAACGGAGTCATTGGGGAAATAAATTTCCTCCAGGCGTTTAGCGATTCCAATGATACTGATAATGCCCGTCAACTCCAGCTTATAAAGGCTCTTTCGTGCTGCACTCAGTTGGCCTTTCCCTCCATCAATTACGATGAGTTGAGGCAATGGGGCCTTCTCGTCTAATAGCCGTTTGTAGCGGCGATACACGACTTCTTCCATGGAGGCATAGTCATCGGGWCCCWCAACMGTTTTAATATTRTAGTGYCGGTAKTCTTTTTTACTGGGYYTTCCATTTTTGAATACCACCATGGCGGCTACCGGAAAAGCACCTTGAATATTGGAGTTGTCAAAACACTCTATATGGGTTGGGAGCTCCTTTAGCCGAAGGTCTTTCTTTATCTGCTCAAGGGGGCGCTCAATTCTCGATGTTTGTGCCCGTTCATGGATCACTTTGTTTTTGTTGAGTTGATAGTGCTTGGCATTGTGCTGCGACAACTCCAACAACTTCTTTTTATCTCCCCGTTGAGGGATTAAAAATTTGAGATTGTCGTTGTCGACGGAATCCGCAACACTCATCTTGAAAGGGACAATCACTTCTTTGGCGTCGCTTTCAAAGCGCTCCATGAGATTTCCAATAGCCAGCGCAAGCATATCCTCGTCACTCTCTTCTATTTTTTTCTTGAGCTCCAACGTATGTGATTGTACAATCGCCCCTTTGGCAATTTTTAGGTAATTCACATAACCAGCCTTTTCATCTGAAACAATTGAAAAAACATCTGTTTTGTCGATTTGTGGATTAACGATAACAGATTTAGCCCTGTATTTGGCTAGGAGATCTATTTTTTCCTTGATCATCTGCGCCTTCTCAAAATGATAGTTGGCTGCATGCTCTTTCATCAGGGCTTTAAAGTGCTTGAGCAATGAGAAGGTGTTTCCCTTAATGATATCTCTAATGTGTTCGATCTGTAAGTTGTAATCCGTATCTGTTTGCAACCCTTCACATGGGCCCAGACAGTTTCCGAGGTGGTATTCCAGGCATACTTTGAACTTCTTGGCTTTGATGTTCTCTTCAGCAAGGTTGTAATTGCAATTTCGCAATGGATATAGTCGACGGATCAGCTCCAAAATAGCATTCATCATCTTAACAGATGCATAGGGGCCATAGTACTTTGAACCGTCCTTCAAGATAGTTCTGGTGGCGAAAACGCGTGGAAACCGCTCCTTTTTAATGCAAATCCAGGGGAAACTTTTATCGTCACGCAGCTGTATGTTATATCTGGGCTGCAGCTTTTTGATGAGGGAATTCTCGAGAAGGAGGGCATCCCATTCTGTATCAACTACGATAACTTTGATATCTCTGATCTTCCTAACCAGCACCGCGGTCTTTCCGCTTTCATACTTCTGCTGCGTAAAGTAGGATGCGACCCTTTTTTTCAGGTTTTTGGCTTTTCCGACGTAAATAATCTGATTTTCGGCATCATAATATTGGTACACCCCTGGTTTATCAGGGAGTGTCTTGATTTTCGACCGAAGATGATCAGATACCTTCATATAGCAAAAGTAATCAGTAATTATTAAATTTGTAGGTACCTCAGATTGTGCTCCATCCTCATTTAAAGCATTGTGATCTGACCATTGCCAAATTGAGAGCCTTGAGAAATTTACTATTTCTTATCCTGTTGTGTTGTGCGATTCCTGCCTGTAAGGGGGGAGAAAAAGGAGCGAAGAGCAGCAAGAATGCCAAGGAAGTAGAGCTGATCCTTCAATTGAGGAATTCAGCTGATATTACAGCCGTCTGCCAAGCTCACATCGATGTTGAGTTAAAATCTATAAAGGTTTTATCGGCCCGAATGCGTACTTGGCTGGTAACAGTGAAGTCTACAGGGGAGGAGATGACCAAAGAAATTATTGTCAAATTAAAAACGGACATGGATATCGTCAATGTGCAGTTGAACCACAAAAATGTAGAGCAAAGAGACGAATGAGAATTGATTGAACCTGCTGTAAGGCACCAATAAATATACTATGAAGAAGATATGGAGTTTGTTAATTGTATTGACCCTGATTGGAGTTAATGTTTATGCCCAGAAAGCTGACTATGTAAAAGGTGAAATAATTATTCAGCTGAATCACGGACAGAACATCGAACGCGTGCTTTCCAGGGTGAATGAAGATTTGGGTGCCGGGAGCCCTATCGCCTTAAAGAAAGTCTTGACGAAGCGCTTGAATATTTGGCTGCTGGAGTTTGATGAGAGCAAACATGGCATCCATAGGGTGATCGGGACCTTGAACAGTTACGGCGCTGTTCGGGCTGCTCAGAAAAACCATCTTATTGAACAAAGAGTCACCGTACCCAACGATGCGCTGTATAATTCGATGTGGGATATGGACAATTTGGGCCAATCTGGCGGGACCAATGATGCAGATATTGATGCTCCTGAAGCGTGGGATATCACCACAGGAGGACTTACCGCTAATGGAGATACGATAGTGGTTGCTGTCATTGACGGTGGGTTTGATATTGGGCATGAAGATTTGAACTTTTGGAAGAACCACCATGAAATCCCAGGAAATGGTATCGACGATGATGGCAACGGATACATTGACGATTTTGACGGGTGGAATGCCTATAACAGTACCGGCACCTTACCCTCCAATGCTCATGGAACCCATGTAGCTGGAACAGTAGGCGCCATAGGAAATAACAGCATAGGAGTTACTGGGGTAAATTGGGATGTAAGAGTAATGCCAATTGCGGGATCTTCTTCTAGCAGTGAGTCTACCGTCGTGGAGGCTTATGGGTATGTGTTTGAGCTGCGTGCTACCTACAACGAGACCAATGGCGACTCAGGAGCCTTTGTGGTCTCTACCAACTCGTCATTCGGGGTTGACAATGGTGATCCAGCACAATTTCCGATTTGGTGTGCCTTTTATGATACGTTGGGGAGTGTGGGGGTGTTGAGCTGTGGTGCCACGATGAATTCAAATTCAGATGTGGATCAAACAGGAGATGTCCCAACAGCTTGCCCAAGCCCTTATATGATCTCTGTTACCAATACAGATAGAAACGACCAGAAGAATAGTGGTGCAGCCTTTGGGTTAACGACGATTGATCTAGGCGCTCCTGGAACGACCATCAATTCCACTACTCCTGGGAATAATTATTCAGATCAATTTACGGGTACTTCTATGGCTACACCTCATGTGGCAGGGGCAATCGGACTTCTTTATGCAGCCCCCTGTGCATCGCTATCCGCTATAGCCCTTGCCAATCCTGATGTGGCGGCGTTGGATGTACGTCAATATATTCTTGATGGGGTTGATGTTATTCCCAGCCTCACTGGTAAAACGGTTACCGGTGGGCGGTTAAACCTTTTTAACAGCGTTATGGAGGTGATTAACAACTGTAGTGGTTTTTGTGCAAAGCCTTCCCAGATAACGGCTACTTCTATTATAAGTGCGGGGGCGATAATGACGTGGAATGATATTTCTGGCATCTCTTATAACGTACGCTATGCTGTATCAGGAGATACAAATTGGACAACGGCTACTACGACCAATCCCACCTTCAATTTGGTCGGACTGATGCCGTGTACAACCTATGAATTCCAGGTAGGGACGGTTTGTGACACGGCTTCAAGCGGTTTCACCACTGGGTTTACCTTTATGACCACCTGCATTCCAGTATCGATTGACGATATTGATGGTGCTGATGCGTTCATGATCTCCCTGCTACCCAATCCTGCCGGAGATGTGGTTACCGTCCATCTGGAGCGCGTTGAAGCGCAGCGAGTATCTCTGTTGAACCTCTTGGGCCAGGAGCTGTGGAGTGCCGATGGCATGAGTGGAGCGTCAACCATTGATATCAACCTCTCTGAATTGGAGCGAGGGGTTTATCTAGTGAAGGTTGAAAGTGTTGGTGGAGTATATACTCGAAGACTCGTGCACAATTAGTGTCGTCTTAAGCGCATTGTGTAGGGTAAATTGCAAAGATCGAAACTTGACCCCGATAAAATGTGGTTGACACGACGCCGGGGCATTACTTTGCTGTAAAGCCTTCCTTTCCGGACAGGATTTGAAAATAGAGCTTGAAGTCACCTTTCAGTGACATCCAGGGGTATTGAAACGTTGCGGGCTTATTCTTCTCAATAAAGAAATGCCCTACCCATGCCCATGCGTAGGGAAATACCACCACCGGGATTAAAAGATAGGGGTCCATGGCCAAGATGGCCCAACCAAGAAAAATAAAGAAGCCCGAAGTGCCAATAAAATGCGTAATACGTGTACCCAGTTTCTTGTGTTCGTTCAGATAATAGGGATAAAACTCTTCGAAAGTGCGGTATATTTTTTCTTCTTGTTGTTCTTCCATGGTTGAAATCTATTGCTTATTCAGTTCCCATTGTGGGCGCCTCTTCTTGGTTTCTGTTTTTTACATATTTATCCAGCCACCTATCCTGTTCCCAAAGAAGGTGTAAGATGGATTCCTTGGCCTTGTAGCCGTGACTCTCTTTTGGAAGCATTACCAATCTCGCGGTTGCACCCAATCCTTTCAAGGCATTGAAATACCGCTCACTTTGCAACGGGTAGGTGCCTGAGTTATTGTCTGCAGTACCGTGAATGAGCAGCAATGGAGTCTTCATCTTCTCGGCGTGCATAAATGGCGACATGGTATAATATACATTCGGGGCCTCCCAATAGCTTCGCTCTTCGCTCTGAAACCCAAAAGGTGTGAGCGTTCTGTTATACGCGCCGCTGCGCGCGATGCCTGCGGCAAATAGGTTGGAATGCGAAAGAAGGTTAGCGGTCATAAATGCCCCGTAGGAATGCCCTCCCACAGCTACCTTGTTTCTATCAATGTAGCCTAGCTCATAAACCGCATCTATAGCTGCCTTTCCGTTTGCAACGAGTTGTTTCCTAAAAGAATCGTTCGGCTCTTCATCACCTTCTCCAATAATTGGGAAAGCGGCCTTGTCCAGTAAGACATACCCTCTCGTTAGCCAATAAACCATCGAACCATAATAGGGATAAATGAATCCGTTGGGGTTAGCCGTTGATTGGGAGGCACTGTTCTTGTCTTTAAACTCCCTGGGATAGGCCCATAAGATCATTGGCAGTCGCTCTTTCTTTTTGGTATCGTATCCAACAGGCAGGTACAGCGTCCCTGAAAGTTCTAGACCGTCATCTCTTTTGTATTTGATGACTTCCTTATGCACATTTTGAATGCTCTTGAAAGGATTCACAAATTCGGTGATCTGCTGCAATTTGTCCTCCTTGATATTCCTGATGTAGTAATTGGGATATTCACTCGGTGATTCAATCCTTACCAAATAGGTCCCTTTTCGGCTGTCAAGAGCCTCATAGATATTTTCTTTTTTATCCGTGTAGCTTGAAAGATAAAGGCGTTTCTTCTCTCCATTCTCAATATTGAATTGATCAATGAATGGAAATTGGCCCTTTTCACTGTATCCATCACCAATCAAATAAGCGTGTCCCTCATTCAGATCCAGCACGCTCTTTCCATATTTGTTCTTAACGAAAACGAAACTTCCGGGATCGCTGTACCTGTCCTGATAATTCCGGTCAAAAATTATCCGGGGTTTAACACTTGGGTCTCCTGGGTTGAACACATACGTTTTCTGGTTCCGGGTGTTCCACCAATAATCGTAAGCTACGGCTATGGAGTTGGTCCCCCAGGAAATTTGAGCGTAGCGATTAATCGTTTTAATAACGGAAATAGGCTTTCCATCGAATGGAGCATTGAGTTGGAATACTTCATCGCGGTAGTCCACCTCTTTTTCTGGATCGCCTTCGTCAAGGGCCTCTGCCCAAATAAGCGTAGCCGGCTGGTCAGATCTCCATCTCAAGCTTCTTTTCCCCGTTCTAACAGCCATGAAACCCTTGGGCATCACATCGGTGAGCGGTACTTTAACGATCAGCTTAACTACAGCACCAGMTTTGTCGTGGATAACTACATCTTGYGGAAACCGGTAGTGGGGAACCAGGTATGAAAATGGTTTTTGTATSGTCGTTACGATGAGGTAATTGCCATCAGGAGCATGTGAAATGCCACGGTASATCGCGACAGGRGCCCATTTGTTTTCTGATCCATCAAYGCCGATGCGYTTGAGYTCAGAGTGSGCCAATTGCYCAAAATTGTATTCATCGTTGGYRTTTTTGAGTAGATCCTGGTAGGTYCTRTTYTGYGCCTTTTCCCCRGAGCTTGTTGAAATCGTTGGTCCCGTWGGRACKGCCTCTGAYGTTTTGATAAGAGGCTTKCGRTTTTCCGGAAGCATTTTCACCAAWAGGGACYTCCCATCCCTAAACCAGGAGTARGGGGATCCCAAATTGGCGTTCARTTTGGSAGCGGAGAGTTTTGTGGCYTTRGCTGAGYTGATATCYAAAACCCATAATTCAACRCCTTCAWCCGTRGTGTKGGTAAAAGCAAATTGCGTCTGGTCCGGGGACCATTTGAAATTCGCGAGTTGAGCGTTGTCYGGKAGRTTGCTTATTTGCCTTGCCTCCCCTTTATCGGTTTTTTGGACTTTTATATTGTAATAGTAGGTGATCCTACTTGAGATGTTGGTTTTAGGGTCAATACGCAGCCCACCCAGTCTCAATTCTTCTTTTGAAAGCGCAGCAATGGTCTTGTAGCTCTCTCGGTAAAGTAAAATGATGTTTTCTCCCTTATCATCAATTCGAACAGCCGGCGGAAGAGGGACATCAACCAGTTCCAAAATTTCCTTGGGGGGTTTTTGATAGGTGATGTTTTCCTGGCTCAATACAGCTGATGAGAGTAGCGTCCCAACAGTTAACAAGAGTAGTGCTTTCATGGTTTAAAGGTAGCGTAAAACAATAAATTGTGGTCGGTAAAATACAACAATGCTCTGATGGATCTAATTACCTGATAAGCGAAACGTGGCCTGTATAGGTATGCGATCTACCCGTTAAATCACGTGAAATGATTAACCAAACATAGACGCCAGTAGGCGCTGGATCCCCCTTATTGACCGTACCATCCCAAGGTTCAAGAAAATTTGAAGTTCCCCATATTTCGTCGCCCCATCGGTTGTAGAGGTAAAACTGGTACCCCTTTTCATTGATTCCTTTCCCTTTGGGATGAAACACCTCATTAAAGCCATCCCCGTTAGGCGTGAATGAATTCGGTATAAAAATCGTGTAGTCCGGGAGGATGCGAATGGTGTGCGAAACAGTGTCCATACATCCGTTGGTGTCCGTTACTACCAATCTTACAGGATAAAATCCCGTGTCGAGATATTCATGGGTTGGATTTGGAATTGCGGACGTTGCAGTATCGCCAAAGCTCCAATCCCAAGTAGTGAGACTATCGCTAATGGTCTCATCAAAAAAGCTGATGAATGCATTCAGGATGGTTCCGCTGTCGGGAGTCCAGGTGAAATCCGCTTGCGGCTTTGGAAAAATGGTCACGGTATCCAGCATGGTATCTGTACATCCAAAGTTGGTGGTGACAATTAACGTGGTGATAAATGTTCCCGGGTTTGGGAAATCATAGGCAGGGTTTGTGTCCGTGGCGAGACCTATTCCATCGCCGAAATCCCAATCCCAGAACTCGATGAAGCTGGTTACGGGATCGGGAATAAAGTGAGACGAATCCGTATATCTAATCGTATCCGTGGCACAGGCCGAATCCCGAATAAAATCGGCGATTGGACTTTCATAAACATTAATGGTTATCATTGAATCGTCCATGCAAGGGCCAGCCCAAACGGTAAGCGTAACGTCATATGAACCAATGGCATTGTAGACATTAGATGCGAGTT